>JAQXQN010000184.1 GCA_029101185.1 Eggerthellales bacterium
TGGCAAGGTATGCGAGGCGTTGCCTGAGGATAGGCCGCGGTATCTGATGGGCGTGGGGAATCCAACCACGCTTGTACGGGCTGTTGGTGTGGGTGTGGACATGTTCGACTGTGTCCTTCCCACCAGAACCGGCCGCATGGGCACCGCGTTTAGCCATCAAGGCAGGATGAACATGCGCAATGCCCGTTTCAAGGATGATTTTGGTCCCCTTGATCCGATGTGTGATTGCGAAGTGTGCACAACCTACAGCCGCGCCTTCATTCGGCACTTGGTGTGTCAAAAGGAGATGCTCGGCGGTATTTTGCTAAGCATGCACAATATTTACTTCCTTACCAACCTGATGGCAAAGGCCCGACAGGCGGTGATTGAGGGGACCTATGACCAGTTCCTCTCCGACTGGATGCATAGTCCCGCCGCAAATGACTACTAACAGCGGCTTTGCCCGTTTATCTCGGTGCGATTTTCGATGAGGGTGGCCTGTGGCCTTCAATAGCGACAAAAGCCTGAAGAAGTATTCCGTTGGCTGGATTGCCGCGGGGTGCGGGCTTTTGCTTCTGGCGGGATGGTTTGCCATTCCCTGGGCGGCTTCCGGCATCCTGGGCCTGGGTAATATCACGGGTATGCTGCTGTGCGGGGTTCTTGGGCTGTGCTGTATGGCTCACGCATACGTCGGAGGGCTTGTCTTGCGGATATCCGGTACGCGGGTAGGCAGGGTTGCTCTTTGGGCATGCGGATCTCTAGCCGCCGTAAGCCTGGTGACCTGCGTGGTCATTACGGGGTGCATGGCGCATGCTTGTTCTCAACAGTGCCGGTCCGATGATCCAACGGTGCTTGTGCTCGGTTGCGGCGTGTACGGAGAAAATCCCTCCATTATGCTCAGGGAACGTATGGATGCCGCGCTCGAGTATCTCAATGCCCATCCTGATGCCCATGCGGTGCTCTGTGGCGGCATGGGTCCGGGTGAGGACATTACGGAGGCCGAGTGCATGTACCGTTATATGACCGAGCGGGGCATAGACCCAAGCCGTCTTCATTTGGAGAGCGCCTCAACCTCCACCGCTGAAAACCTGGAGTTGGGAAGCGACGTCATCATCTCCGAGGGGCTAAACCCGGAGGTGTTGATTGTCACCAGTGAGTTTCATGAGTATCGGGCGGGACTAATCGCCGATAAGCTGGGTATTGCCCACGGCGCTCTACCTGCGCATACCGCATGGTGGCTCTTGCCCACCTTCTACGTGAGGGAACTATATGCCGTGGTGTACGAAATCATGCTCAGGTGATACGCGCGTTTCGTTAAATATTCTGGTCTGGGAATAATTAGTGGCTAAAGGAAATATCAACCATCCTGCAGCAGTCATCCTGCGTGACTTTGTGGCACAATAACCCATCGGATATACCCCAGACCTTTTCTGTTCATAAGGCAAGAGGAGAATCGGAAAGAAGCTTATGAAGTCTGCAAGAGCCGTCGCCCAAGAGGAGCGCGCCCGAGCGCGGTCCGTAGGGTCAAAAAACGCACATCGTAGGAACCTTTGGCTGCTGGTCCTCACCGCATTGCTGCTGGTGGGATCGGTAGTTTTGTTCATGCCTCCATCGGAGAAGATCAACCAGGGCCTGGATATCCAAGGTGGCCTGTCGGTGGTGCTTTCCGCTGAGAGCACGGATGGAAGCACCGTATCCTCTGAGGATATGGAAACCTCCCGTGCCATCGTGGAGTCTCGCGTCAATGCCTTGGGTGCCTCTGAGGCAACTGTGGCCATCCAGGGGGACAATCAGATCCTGGTGCAGATTCCTGGCCTATCTGATACCCAAGAGGCCCTTAACACCATTGGGCGCACCGGCCATCTGGAGTTTGCCCGCCTGGACTCCTTCACGGATCCCCAGGTGGTTAGCGATATCCAAAACGGCACGTACATTTCCCAGGAAGTAGTGACCGACGAGGTGACGGGCATGCAGTTCACCTCGGGCAACGCCAGTTACAATTACTATGTGGAACCGGGGACCTATGAGCCCATCGTCACCGGCGATAACATCCAAACCGTGAGTGTGGGTCGGGCTGGCGAAGTGTCCACGGACTACGCCGTCAATATCAAGCTGGACTCCGCAGGTAGCACAGCGTTTGCTCAAGCATCCCGGGATCTGGTGAGCACCAACGGCATCATCGTCATCCTGCTTGACGGGTATGTCCAGTCTGCCCCTCGGGTTCAGTCTGAGATTCCCAATGGCGAGGTTCAAATCACCGGCCAATACACGGAGTCCGAAGCCCGTGCCCTTGAGACGGTGTTGGAATCTGGCTCTTTGCCGGTGACCTTTACCTACGAGCAGTCCCAGACTGTAGGTCCCACCTTGGGTCAGGGAGCTTTGGCCGCAGGCGTGTTTGCTGCCCTGGTGGGTCTTGCCCTGGTCATGATTTACTTGCTGATCTTTTATAAGGGCCTAGGCTTTATCACCGCTGCGGCAATGGCCGTGTTTGCCTGCCTGTATCTGGGCATCCTTGCGCTGCTTTCCGCCTTCAACCTGTTCAGCCTATCTCTTGCGGGTATCGCGGGCGTGGTGCTTACCATCGGTATGGCGGCGGACTCCTCCATCCTGACCCTCGAGCGATTCCGTGAGGAAATCCGCATGGGCAGAAGTGTGCGCGCCGCATCAATCACCGGCGTGAAGCACGGCATTCTGACCTCTATCGACGCAGATCTGGTCACGCTGGTCTCCGCCTTGACCCTGTTCTTCCTTGCTTCCGCATCCGTCAAGGGCTTCGGTCTCACCCTTGCGCTGGGCATCATCTGCGACATTCTGATGATGCTGCTGTTCAAGGCGCCCGTCATTCGGCTGCTTGCCCCTGCAAGCATCGCCAAGCACCCTGGATTCTGGGGCGTGGCGGATTGCCAGGAGGCGGCCCCCTATTATCAGCGTGAGAAGGCCGCAGGCTTCGGACAGAAGATCCCCGGTCGCTTTATCAAGAAGGACTTTAACGTTCTTGGTCTGCGTAAATACACCCTGGCAATTGCCGCTGCGGCGGTTGTGATTATCTGCATCTTTGTGGGAATCAAGGGTGTGAACTGGGGTATTGAGTTTGTGGGCGGCACCTCCGTTACCTACTCTAACACCGGAGAGGTTACCACCCAGCAGGTTCAGGACGCCTTTGAGGACCAGGGCATGGAAGGTGTGTCGGTGCAGACCACTTCCTCTGATGGGGCAAACGGCTTCATCATTCGCCTTGACTCCAACCAGGCAACTGAGGCCGCTGCAGCTGCCAATGGGGTTGCGGAATCCTTTGGCTGGAGCACCGACGACATCCAGATCTCCACTATCGGTCCCGATTGGGGCCCAAGCGTGATCAAGAGCTCCCTGATTGCCTTCTTCGTGTCCCTTCTGCTGATCATCGCCTATATCGCCGCACGCTTCCGCGACTACAAGATGGGTGTCACCGCCGTTGTCGCGCTGCTGCACGACCTGGTGCTAGTGGTGGGCATCTATGTACTGCTGGGACAGGAATTCACGCCAAACACCGTGGCGGCTCTGCTTACTATCCTGGGATACTCCTTGTATGACACCGTGGTGGTGTTCCACCGCATCAATGAGAACATGAAGCTTGAAGGCGTCAAGTGCTCCTTTATCTCCATGGCCAACCATTCCGTCAATGAGGTGCTGGTCCGCTCCCTGAACACCTCCATCACCTCGCTGATTCCCGTTGTGGCCATGCTCGTCTTCGGCGGATCCACTTTGCATGACTTCGCCCTTGCCATGACCATCGGTCTGGTTGCTGGCTGCTACAGCTCGTATGCTATCGCGACCCCGCTCTACTGCATCTGGAAGTCTCGGGAGCCCCGCAACGCCCGCCTGATTAAGAAGTATGGCTCCGAGCCCGCCATGTTCTTCTTGAATCGTCTTGATGGGTTTGTGGCAGCAGATCTTGAGGATGGATCCCAAGACGGGAAGAATGGGTCCCAAGACGGGTCCAAACAGACTTCTCCTCAGCCTGTCGAAGCGTCCTCTGCAGCTGCTGAGCAGCCTGCCTGGGATGGGGCTGCGGATTCCGAAACGGCTTCCGTGCAGCCGTGGCAGCCAAAGTCTGCCTCTGCGAACAAGGGCGGTGCCTCATCGGGAAAGGGTTCGAGCAAGGGCTCGGCTGGAAAGGGGAGGAACTCCCGGAGAAGTGGGAAGCAGAAATCCGGCAAGTAGCCAATTGGCACGATAGGGTTTCTGAGGTATCCGTATCGGTTTGAGGAATGAAGGAGGATGGCTATGCCTGAGATCCGACAGGGGAGCAATCCCGACTTTTGCCCGCCCATTGAGGAGGGTATGGTCTTCACCTTTGAGGATGAAAAGGGAGACCTGCAAGACATGGAGTTCCTTGGCCTGCTCATCTATGGGGACAGGCGCTACGGGTTCTTCCTGCCCACCGATGACAACGCGCCGGATGCCGCGGTAAGCGTGCTGATTCTTGAGGTGGTGGATGTTGACGAAGAGGGCCAGCCCTGCGCCTTTGAGCTTGTGGAGGATATGGCCGTCGCCCAGGAGGTGTTTGACGCCTTCCATGAGGCAACTAAGGACATTTACACCTTCGAATAGGACAGGAGCGCACGCTTCGACAAATTGAACACCGTGTTCAGCGAGCCAGCCATGGGGAACTCTCCAGGTTGGCTCGTCTTTTGCTATAACAAAAAAATAGTGACCCTGAAAATCACGCGAGAAATGGTAGGAACGAGCGTGGAAACGCCCAACAGATGGGCTATCGTGGGTAACTGCGGGCTGGTATGGGCATATTGGCCCCGCATTGTTGATTGTTGGGAATCACCCTATTGGGAAAGGAGAACGCTCCATGGCTTTGGAGGAACGCGATTTTGACGTCATCGTGGTTGGTGCTGGCTGCGCAGGCGCATCCGCGGCATATACCGCCGCCAAGCTGGGCAAGAGCGTCCTGGTCATAGAACGCGGCGAAAGCGCTGGCGTGAAGAACATGACCGGTGGCCGCCTGTACGCCCATTCGCTGCGGGACATGTTCAAGAAGTACGAAGGCGAGGATTTCGATCTTGATGGGGACAACCCCTTTGAGCGTCGGATTGCCCACGAGCGCATTTGTCTGCTTGATGCCCAGGGCGCAATGACCATTGACTACACCTCTGACAAGCTGGGCGTGGCGGGACAGGACTCCTACGCGGTCCTGCCCACCAAGCTGGATGCATGGCTGTGCGAGAAGGCCGAGGACGCAGGTTGTGAGATGATCTTCGGCATCCCTGTTGAGGAGCTGCTCAAGGACGAGGCCAGCAACGTGATTGGCGTCCGTGCCGGCGAGGACGAGATGACCGCCCAGGTGGTTATCGTGGCCGAGGGTCAGAACTCCCTGCTTACCGAGCGTTTCCTGGGTGCCAAGCGCCCTGCCACCAACGAGATGGCCGTTGGAATCAAGGAGGTCTTCGAGCTTCCCGCCAAGGACATCGAGTCTAGGTTCCTGTGCATGCCCGGTGAGGGTGCCGCCCAGCTGTGGGTGGGCGACTGCACCAAGGGCAACGTAGGCGGCGGCTTCATGTACACCAATGAGGACACCATCTCCCTGGGCCTGGTGGCCACCATCAAGGAGCTCTCCGAGTCCGACACTACCATTTATCAGATGATGGAGGACTTCAAGAACCATCCTGCCGTGGCCCCCATCATCGCCGGCGCAAAGATGGTGGAGCACTCCGGCCACATGGTCTCCGAGGGTGGCGCCAACATGACGCCTCAGCTGGTGCATGGCGGAGCCCTGGTCTGCGGCGACGCCGCCATGCTCTGCATGAACCTGGGCTACCAGGTCCGCGGCATGGACCTGGCCATCGCCTCCGGCCAGATGGCTGCCGAGGCCGCCTGCGCCGCCATCGACGCCGAGGACGTTTCCGCCGCCGGTCTTGCCGGGTACAAGACCGCCATGGACGGCTCCTTCGTCATGAAGGACCTGAACACATTCAAGAAGTGGCCCGCCACCATGGAGCACTGGGACCGCATGTTCACCGAGTATCCCAAGATGGTGGTGGAGATCTTCGATTCCATGTTCGTGGTGGACGGCAAGCCTCAGCTGCCCCTCATGAAGCGCATCATGCCTATCGTGAAGCAGCGCGGTCTGGTCAAACTGGGCAAGGAAGTCCTTGCCGCTATCAAGGCTCTGTAGGGAGGAGGATGAAAGATGAAGGAACTCAAGCCCATCACCGTTAACGTGGACGAGCTTCTGGCCGTCAACAAGTTCACTCCCGATGAGGAGAACGCCCATATCGAGCTGTCCTGCGAGGACTACTCCGAGCTGGACGACGTGGAGTTCGGCAAATTGGTGCGGGTCTGCCCTGCAGGCCTGTACAAGCAGCATGAGGATGGATCCCGTAGCTTTGATTACGCGGGTTGCCTGGAGTGCGGTACCTGCCGTATCTGCTGCGAGGCCACCATTGTGAAGAAGTGGGAGCAGCCCCAGCCCTTCATGGGAGTGGAGTACCGCTTCGGCTAAGATCTTTCGCCTTTGCGCCGCTTTGCGTGCGTAGAGAGCTGAATAAGCTATAGAGGGCCGCATCGGATTATTCCGGTGCGGCTTTTTGTGTGCGGACTTTTGCGGCTGGGTACCTGCGGGTGAGCGCGTGTGAGTTCGTGTGAGTGCGAACGGGCACCATAACCGTAAGTATCATGCTCGTTGGCGCGGGTGGGCGCAAATCGTGCACACGCAAATCCTACGGGCACAAAATAGGCGAGCCCGCAGGGGGCTCGCCTCATGAAGCGAGATGCGTCGGAAAGCGTGCCCCGAGGGGCACAGGATCTGATTTAGGCCTCCTGCTTCTTTCCGAACAGGGTCTTGCAGCCCTTGAACACCAAAACGACGGCCAGAACAATCAGGATCACAGCCAGGGTTAGCTGGATGGCGGGAGCCATGATGTCGCCGCCGGCCATAATGGCCTGAGACTTCTGGATGATGGTGATGACCAGGGAGGACAGGGTGGCTGCCAGCATGAACACCATGGGGATGTAGAACATCTTGTTGTTCTTACCCGCATTGGCAAGCCAAGCGGCAACGGCCAGCAGAGCCAGAACGGCCAGCAGCTGGTTAGCAGCACCGAACAGAGGCCAGATGATGGTGTAGCCGGTCATGCCCAGAGCAACGCCGAGCACCACAGTGATGGCGGTGGCCACGTAGGTGTTGACCAGAACCTTGGACTGCTTGCCATCGGTGCGCTCCTCCTCGCCCTCAGAGAGCAGCTCCTGGAACATGTAGCGACCCAGACGGGTTGCAGTGTCCAGAGAAGTCAGGCAGAAGGCGGAAACAGCCAGGATCAGCAGAGAGTAGGCAAGGGAGCCGGAGTCTCCACCGATGCCGGGGAGCACAGTGCCGAGCATGGCGGCGATACCGCCAGCGAAGACCTGAGTGGGGGAGGCGTAGGAGCCGTCCATGTAGCCGGCGAACACGAAGCCGACGGCGCACAGGGAGATGACGGCAACCAGGCACTCGAGCAGCATACCGCCGTAGGCGATGGGCTGGGCGTGGGATTCCTTGTCAATCTGCTTGGAGGTGGTACCAGAGGCAACCAGGGAATGGAAGCCGGAGATAGCACCGCAGGCAATAGTGATGAACAGGGCGGGGAAGAGGAAGCCGGTGGCGGCAACCTTGGAATCGCCCTTGACGGAGGCATCGACATTGAAGCCGTTGAAGGCAGGCATGTCGGCGATGGAGCCCACGTTGCCGGAGATGCCCGCGCCAATGATGCCGATGACGGCAAGCAGAATCATGCCATAGAGCAGGTAGGAGGACAGGTAGTCACGAGGCTGCAGCAGGATCCACACGGGAGCGATGGAGGCGGCGAAGATGTACACGCCGATGACCAGCATCCAGATCTGACCGGAGATGCCGCCCAGAATGGGGAAGTTGTAGCCGATGGCGACGATGACCACCAGGATGGCGATGGCAGAAAGGATGTTCAGCCAGCCAGGCAGGTTGCGGCCGCGGGTGAGCAGGCCGTAGACGATTGCCACCAGGATGAAGAGCACGGAGATGGTGGCGGTGCGGGCGTTGGCGATATTGGTTCCATCGGGGTCAGCGAAGGTGTTGGCAACAATGGAGGCAAAGGCGGCAACGACCAGGATCAGGGTCAGGTAGGCAAAGATGCAGAACAGCTTCTTGGCGCTGCCGTCAATGTTGTCGCGAATGACGGTAGCAATGGTCTGACCCTTGTGGCGGATGGAGGCAAACAGGGCACCGAAGTCGTGCATGGCGCCAAAGAAGATGCCACCGATCAGCACCCATAGCAGAACGGGGACCCAACCGAAGATGGCGGCCTGAATGGGGCCATTGATGGGGCCTGCGCCTGCGATGGAGGAAAAGTGGTGGCCCAGAACCACGTAGGGCTTAGCGGGAACGTAGTCCACACCGTCCTCCATGGAGTGAGCAGGGGTGGGACGGGAGGGATCCACGCCCCACTGCTTCGCCAGCCAGCCACCGTACAGGAAGTAACCTGCAACCAGTACGGCGATGGAGACGAGCAGAACGAGCATTGCATTCATGCTGTTCTCCTTTACTTCTTACGTTTTGCTGCTGGGTTAAGGTTGGCCGCGACGGTTTTGGCCAACTTCTTGCCTGCAGCATTGGAAATGACTTGCTTGCGGGGCTCAGCGGAAAGGTCCACGCCCACCAGGCACAAATCCGACCATCCCCTGATTCCGAACATGTAGTTCTTTCGGAAGCTGGTCTTGCGCAACACTTTCGCGGCTTCGTCGCTTATTGACTCGGCGATGAGTACCATGCTGATGTTGGTGCTCATATGGTCAGGAACCGGGTCTACAAGCTTGAGGGCCTCGGTCTTGAGGAACTGGACCGTGTCTTGGAATGCCTCTTCTTCGAGACGATCGACAATATCGAAGAAGATGTATTCGTGCTGTCCAACCGCCCACAGCTTGGCCCGTTTCACCAGAACGTACTGTTCGCCATATTCATGATAGGCGGCGAGTCCGGGAAAGGTGCGGCCAGCGAGGGTGTACCCGCGGGTTACGTCGTACCAGGTCTCATGGGCAGCCAAGAGCCGCTTCAACAACAGCTGGGCTTTTGTGAGCTCACGCTGCTCGGAATCCTCCGCTGCCATGGTCGGTTGGTCCTTCTGGGACTCTTCCGATGAGGGGCAGAGTTGTTGGCTATTGGCATCCTGCATAGGCGCGACTCCTCCTTTTGAGTGCAAGCATTCAAAGTCTAGCCATTTGTTAACAGAGAGGTAACCAAAAGTTGGTTTTTGCACAAAAAACGGCGGGGGGTGGCCTACCGCTTACCGATTTGTGCTCCGTCTTCTTTGCGGCGTTTTGGCAGGACGCTTCGACACGGATGGCGAAACGTCCCCTGTCGGGGGCTCGTTGAAAAACAAGGGGCTGTACTGGGATTATTCAATAATAATTGTCAGTAGTATTAAAAATTGTGAAAACATAATTCCCATAGGGGATGAACTGGGACGATGATTTCTCCATTACCGTTCACCCGTAGTTTTCACTCCCGAAACAAAGGAAAAAACCGTCGCTGCGTATAATCCCCGCAACCAATTGGAACCAATGGAAGGCGAGTTCCGTTGGTGAGAAGAAAAGAGGAAATCATGGATGCATTCTATGAAGCGTTCTGCAGCGTGGTTGGCGCTGTGGACTCCTTTGTGTGGGGCTGGTTTCTGATTGTGATTTTGCTGGGCACGCATGTCTATATGACCGTGCGCACCAAGTTCATCCAGCGAAAGGTCCTCACGGGAATCAAACTGTCCGTCAACGGACAGGACCCCAAGGCAGAGGGAGACATCTCCCAGTTTGGCGCTTTGACTACGGCGCTGGCTGCCACCATCGGAACCGGCAACATCGTGGGTGTGGCCACTGGCTTGCTCTTTGGCGGCCCGGGTGCCATCTTCTGGATGTGGATCACGGGTGTCTTTGGCATGGCCACCAAGTACGCGGAAACCCTAATTTCTGTGAAGTATCGCGTCAAGGACAAGGCGGGCAACATGCTCGGCGGTGCCATGTACGCCCTTGAACGCGGCTTCAAGAATAAGTCCCTGGGTAAGGCCCTGGCGGTACTCTTCGCTTTCTTTGCCGTGCTGGCGTCCTTCGGAATTGGCGCATCCGTGCAGTCCAACTCCCTCACCGGCATTCTGGAGTCCAACTCCTTGATCGTATCCGCTATTGGGGCAAACGCCATTCCCACCTGGCTTGTGGGCATCGTCATGGTGATCCTGGTGGCCATCGTGATCCTTGGCGGTATCAAGTCTGTGTCCAAGGTCACCGAGAAACTGGTCCCCTTCATGGCTATATTCTATACCGTG
>JAQXQN010000185.1 GCA_029101185.1 Eggerthellales bacterium
GTGGTGCTTTTGGCCTTCCAGGGCGTGTTGGTGTTCTCTTCTGCAAACGCGCCCTTTGCTCCTACCCCTGAGCATTACCTGAATGCGGATGGCACCGTTGCTGCTCTGGCTTCTAGCTTTGGTATGAATCCGTTGCTGGAGCATTGGGCACAGGCCATCCATCCTCCCACGCTGTTCGTGGGTTACGCTGGCCTGACCGTTCCCTTCGCCTATGCACTTGCCGCCCTCATTTCCGGAGACCTCTCCGCTACCTGGGTGCGTAAGTCCAACCGCTTCGCCATGATCAGCTGGCTGTTCTTGGGGATAGGCATTGGCCTGGGCTCTGTGTGGGCCTACGTGGTGCTAGGCTGGGGTGGATACTGGGGATGGGACGCCGTAGAAAATGCCAGCCTCCTGTCCTGGCTTATGGCCCTTGCCTTGGTCCACAGCATGACCATCTATCGTCAGCGGGGCGGGTTCAAGCGTTGGGGTGTCATGTGCGCTTGTCTCACCTTTGCCTTCGTGATCACGGGGACCTTTATCACCCGTTCGGGCATCGTCCAATCCGTGCACGCCTTTGAGGGAGACCCGGTGTCTTTGGTGCTCTTCGGCTTCCTGATCTGTATGTCTGTGGCTGCGGGCCTGGTGGGTATAGGCCTGCGCTGGAAGGCCTTGGGAGCCGACGATGATTTTGACTCCCTGCTTTCTAAGGATGCGGCGTATTACTTCAACAACATTATCGCTGTGGTGTTTACACTGCTGCTGTGCTATATGACCGTTTCAAGCGCCTTGCCCAATTGGCTTCCCTTTGGAGGCAGCACCCTCAGCGCGGGCAGTTACAATGCCATCGCCCGGCCTCTTGGCGTGGGCTATTGCCTGATCGTGGCCGTATGCCCCCTGCTTGGCTGGGTCCGTACGGATAAGGCGGAGTTCTTCCGTTTGGCAAAGATTCCCGCCATCTGCGCTGCGGTGATGTTCTCGGTGCTGTGCGTGTACTTTGCCACCACCCTCTATCCCGCCTACATGGCCAATATCTCTGCCGGTACCGCCGAGGCGATCGAGCTGATGAACGAGGGTCCCGTGTGGTACTACAACGGTCTTGCCGTGGTGGGCTTCCTGGTGGCGTCCCTGCTGTTCTTCAACACCCTGTTCATGATCGGCCGGGCAGTAAGCAAGCGTACGCAGGCCCTCAAGACCAACCCTGTAAAGGCGTTTTTCGGGGCTGTGGTGTCACACTCCTCCAAGTACGGTGGCTATATTGCCCATCTGGGTATGGCCGTTATTCTGGTGGGTCTGATTGGCTCGTCTATGTATGTAACCGAGACTACGGATTACATCGCCTACGAGGAGGGCGCTGCTGCCGCCGACAAGGAGATGGTTATCGACGATTATCGCCTGGTTTACTCTTCGGATTCCGTGAATCTGACCAATGGGGACACCCGTGTGAATTACCAAGTGGAGCTTGACGTGTACGATGTGAACACGGGGGCCTATATTGGTCACGTTGCCCCCTCGGTTGACATGGTGATGGCAACCCAGCAGACCAAGATGAACGCATCGGTGATCAACCGTCCCACAGAGGACCTCTTCGTGGTGTACCGGGGCGTGTCAGAGGATAACCAAATGTGTCTTGATGTACGGGTCAACCCCCTGATCTCCTTCACCTGGGTCGGGTTTGCCCTGTTGATGGTGGGTACGGCTATCGCCGCTTTCGGAACGCGTAAGGAGGCCTAGGCCATGGCGGATGCTCTGCTGGTCGAGGGTGTCTCGAAGGTCTTCGGAGACCGCAAGGCCCTTGATAATGTGAGTTTCTCTCTACCCCAGGGGGCATTCCTATCCATTTTCGGTCCCAACGGGGCGGGAAAGACCACACTGTTGAAGGTGCTGTCCACCTTGTCTCGGCCCACGGGCGGAATGGTGACCATCGGCGGCTTTAACGCCAAGGAAGATCCTGACGCGGTCCGGGGGATCATCGGCCTTATCAGCCACAACTCCATGCTCTATCCGGATTTGACCGCCATGGAGAACCTGATGTTCATCGCCCGGCTTTACGGCATTCCCGATCCTGAGGGCAGGGTGCGCAGCCTACTCAAGCAGGTGGAGCTTGATCACCGTCGCTTCGATATGGTTCGCACCTTTAGCCGTGGCATGACTCAGCGCCTCTCCATCGCTCGCGCTCTGATCAACGATCCCGATATCGTGTTTCTTGATGAACCCTATGCGGGGCTCGATCCCCATGCGGTGGAGATCTTCGATGGGCTCATTGGGTCCATCAGGGATGGGAGGACCTTTGTCATGGTCAGCCATGACCTTGCCAAGGGATTTGAGGACTGCACCCACGCGCTGGTGCTTGCTCGAGGTAGGGTAGTTTCCTTTGGGCCAAAGGATGAGCTGGACTATGGCCAGTTCCAGGAGCTGTACCGCAAGACCGTAGGAATGGGGGTGGCCTGATGGCAGCTGAATCCCGCAGGCCCTCTGCCTGGACCCACTATCTTGCCCTGGTCAAAAAAGACCTGGCCATGGAGCTGCACACCAAGGATATGATTACCTCTATGGGGCTGTACTCCATCCTGGTGCTGGTCATTTACGGAGCCGCCCTGTCTCAAGGGGGCACCAGCTTTGATTTCAAGCAGCTCTCAGGAGGTTTGATCTGGGCGGTGATTCTGTTCACTTCGCTCCTTGGCTTGAACAGGTCCTTTGTCCATGAGCGTGAGAACGGCTGCCTGGAGGGGACTTTGCTCGTTCCCATGGATAGGTCCGTAATCTTTTTGGCTAAGGCAACCGCCAACCTCTTCTTCCTTCTGGTGGTAGAGGCCATCGTGGTGCCTCTGTTCTTCTTCTGGTTCTCATCTCTAACCTTGGAGGGTGTCAACTGGCTGCTGGTGGTTGTTTGCCTGCTGGTGGGCACGGTGGGTATTGCGGGGGTGGGAACCATGCTTGCCACCATCACCGCGAGCACCCGGGGTAAGGACGTGCTTCTTGCCATCATGTTCATCCCCTTGTTGTTCCCGCTGTTGTGGAGCGTGGTTGCGGCCACCACGGCGCTGGTGTGCATGCCCGAGGGATTCATGGATGCATTCGTCATCTCCATTTCCCTTGCGGGAGGCTACGACGTGGTGATGATTCTGGTTTCCTGGCTGCTGTATGACTTTGTGGTCAGCGCCTAGGGGGACCAGAGGGAAGTAATCAATGGCTCCATGACAATGGGGCCTGTGGAATACGAAGGAAAGAAAGGGTTCGAGTTCATGACTGACGCAACGCGACGCATGTCGGGCCTGAGCTTATGGGCAGACAGGATTGCGCCTGTGGCTTTGGCTGTCGGAGCGGTGATGGCCGCTGTCGGCTTCGTACTGACATTTACCATCGCGCCTCTGGTCAACGGCGCATCGGTGGGGCAGGGAGCCGTTATTGGCGGCGTTCTGGTCAACAACCAGCTGCTGCTGAGCCAGAAGATTTTCTATTGGCACATGCCAGTGGCCATCGTGAGCATGGTGGCGCTGGTGGGCACCCTCTTCTACGGCATCAGGTTTCTTATGACCCGGGACGGCGCCTATGACCTGAGGGCCAAGCTGTGCACGGAGATCTCCCTGGTTTTCATCTTGATGACCATGTGCACCGGAGAGATGTGGGAGCGCTTTGAGTGGGGGGTGTGGTGGACCTGGGAGCCTCGGCTTACCACCTTCTTCATTCTGATGCTGATGGTCATTGGGTATTTCGTCCTGCGCAACGCCATTGACGACCCTGAGCGTCGGGCGGTGTTTGCCAGCGTCTTTGGCATCCTCACCTTTGTGGACGTGCCCATCTGCTTTCTTATAACCCGCATCATTCCTTCAGGCGTGCATCCAGTAATATTCCGCACCGACTCTGGGCTTTCCCCTGAGATGCTGCTTCCCTTGATGCTGAGCATGTTTGGGTTCTTGCTCGTTGCCTTTGGACTGTATCGTTTGCGCCTTCGCACCCAACTGCTTGAGGATGGCGTTGCTCGTTTGCAAGAAAGAATGGAGGATTAATCCATGGATCCCGTTTTGGCTGAAATCTACTCCACCGTTCTCGGTGCTGCGCCGTATGTCATCATCGCGTATGCGCTGATTTTCCTGATCCTTATGGCCTACGTGGTGATGACCACCTCTAGGCTGTCCAAGGCTGAGCGCAAACTCGCCGCCCTCCAGGAGCATCTTGATAGGGCGGATGGGTCTGTGCGGTAGCCGACATGTTGGGACAGCCAGCTTGTTGGGACCGTTGGCGCCTTCTAGTTCTGATTGGGCTGCTTTTTGAAGATGAACGTGCGCTGGATGGTCCAGTTCACAAAGAACAGAGCTCCGTCCACTATCATCTTGGCAATCAGAGGGCCAGTTTCCCAATGGCTGGTCACCCAGGTGATGGCCATGGTGGAGCAGGCGAGTATGAATAGTGCGAGCAGGGCGTATTTCGCCAGGCTCGTCCCCATCTTTTCTCCTACGCCAAATACCCGCCTGCGGTTGATACTGAAATTCAGGCTCGCGCTTGCTATGCGGGCCGCGATGTTTGCCCACGCGAGGCCCGCAGGGAAGAGCCCGACTATCAGTTGAAACAGCGCCAGGTCAATCGCAGTGCAGATCAGGGAGGATCCACCGAACTTCGCCAGTTCCAGGCCGATTCTCACCACGTCTGTAATATTGTTGAAATGGCGCTTTCTTGGCGAAACGTTCTGAGTGGTGCTTATTGGGTACTCGAGGATGGTAATGCCCTGCCTTGCCAGGGTCAGCAGCACGTTGGTCTCGTACTCATAGCGTTTTCCTTCGGCGGCAAGGAGCAGGGGGATGAAGGAGGCGTCAAAGGCTCGCAGTCCGCTGAGGGTGTCCTTTAGGTTCACGCCTGTGGCGGCGGCAAAGACGGTATTGGAGACGAAGCGTCCAACGAGGGCCTCGATGCGGGCCTTGCTTCCATTAAGGCGTGAGCCCACACACAGCGCTTCAGGGTGGGACGCGGCGGCTTTAGTGATGCGCACCGCGTCGGCAATACTATGTTGGCAGTCTGCATCTATGCAGGTTACAGTGAATCCGCTGATGCCATAGTGCTCCTGAAGCCAGGCAAATCCATACTTGAGGGCATGACCCTTGCCTTGATTGTGCTCGTATCCGCATATGGTTGCCCAGGGTGTGGCGGCCTCAAAGATGGGATCATAGGAGGTATCGCTGCCGTCGTTGACGATCAGGCATTGAAAGCCTGCGCCATGGGCCTGCTGCACCACCTGTATGAGCCGTGCATCCGGCTCGTAGGCGGGTATAACTGCGAATCGTTTCACCCCTGGCCTCCGTTTCCGATTCCTGTATTGTGCATCAATTCGGGCCGACTGTCTGTCTCCTGGCGAGGCTGGGGGTACAATTTGTCCCAAAGAAACCATTTGTCCCAAAGAGTTTGTAACTGAGAGGGGATAGCATGAAAGCGGTTATTCCTGCAGCCGGTTTAGGCACCAGATTTTTGCCAGCCACCAAAGCCCAGCCCAAAGAGATGCTGCCTGTGGTGGATAAGCCAACCATCCAGTACGTGGTGGAGGAGGCTCTTGCTTCAGGGGCGGATCGGGTGATCATCGTTAACAGCAGGAACAAACCTTCCATCGAGGAACACTTCGCCCCTGATCCTGCCTTAGAGGACCATTTGAGGGCAAAGGGCAAGCATGGCTTTGCGGATGCGGTGCATCAGGCAGGACAGATGCCCGTAACCTTCGTGTACCAGGATGAGGCCTTAGGCCTTGGCCATGCGGTCCATTGTGCTGCAAAAGACTGCGAAGGGGAGCCGTTTTTCGTATTGCTTGGGGATGTAATTGTGCCTGATAACAGCATCTGCCCCCGGATGGCCCAAATTTCACAGGAGCATGGGGGAGCGAGCGTTATCGCGGTACTTCCGGTTCCCGATGACCAGGTAAGCAGGTTTGGCATTATTGCCGGCACCCAGGTCTCAGATGATGTGTGGAAAGTGTCCTCCCTGGTAGAAAAGCCTGCCCTGGAGGATGCTCCAAGCAACCTGTCGGTGTTTGGAAGGTATTTGCTCTCCCCACGGGTTATGGAGCTGCTAGATGGCGCCACGCCGACCACCGGCGGAGAGATTCAGCTAACCGACGCCCTTGATGCGGTCTTGAATGAGGAAGAGATGTACGCTCTGGTTATTTCGCCAGAGGACGGGTTTGATGTGGGAACGGTTGAATCCTGGATTCAGGCAAACCAGGCCCTATTTACCCGTGGGTAAGACAAAGGAAAGGTTGCAACGTGACTGCCTTTAATGCCTTCGGGGCGGGTAGCACCCCTCAGGATGTTTCCTACCTCCTGCAAAACACCAAGACCCCTCAGCCAGTGGTGGATGGGTTTGACGAATCGAAGCTCGACGCAATTCCCTGGCAGGAACTGCGATCATCCTGGCTGGAGATTGACCTGGGGGCAATTCGCAACAACACGGTGGTGGCCCGCCGAGCTCTGTCTGCTGGAACCCGATTGTGCGCGGTGGTAAAGGCAGACGGCTACGGCCACGGATCGGTTCCTGTTGCCAAGACTGCGTTAGCGGCAGGTGCCGCCTTTCTTGCGGTAGCCACGGTCCCTGAGGGGGTGGAGTTGCGCAAGGCGGGCATTATTGCGCCAATTTTGGTGCTCTCCGAGCCCCCCGCGACCGCCGCAGCGGTGCTGCTCCATTACCATCTGCTGCCTTCTGTATATACCTCCGAGTTTGCCATAGCCTATGCGGAGGTGGCGGATTCTGCAGGCATGAGCGCTCCTTTCCATTTGGCGGTCAACACCGGGATGAATCGCATTGGGGTCCGTTATGACCAGGTGATAGACTTCTTGCGGGCCATTACCTTCCACCGGGCGCTGAAGCTTGAGGGGACCTTTACCCACTTTGCCACGGCAGATTGCCCCGAGGAGTTTGATTTCGCTCTGCAGTTTCGCAGGTTTCAGGAGGTCATTGCCACCATGCGCCAGTTTGGCATAGACCCGGGTCTGGTGCACTGCGCAAACTCCGCGGCGCTTCTGCGCTACCCGAAGACCCATATGGACATGGCCCGGTTGGGCATCTCCCTCTACGGCCCGCATCCCTGCGAAGAGACCAGGCCCTATTATGACTTGCGGCCGGCCATGAGCCTCCATGCCCGCATCACCGCGGTGAATACCCCTCCCATGTCCGAAGGGGTCAGCTACGGCATGCACTACCGCAGCCCCGGCAGTGTGAAGATCTGCGCCTTGCCCGTGGGGTATGCGGATGGGTTCCCCCGGGCGCTATCCGGGCAGACTAGCGTCATCTACAATGGTAGGCTGTGCAGGCAGGTGGGCAACATCTGCATGGATCAGTGCATGTTTGAGGTGGACATGCGCCTTTATGGCTCCTCATCACGGCTTGATCCCCAGGTAGGCGACGAGGTCATCCTCATGGGCTCCCAAAATGGTGCCTGCATTCCCATTGAGGAGCTTGCCGCCCGCTGCGGTACCATTCCCCATGAGATCATGTGCGCTCTGGCCCTGAGGCTTCCCCGGGTGTACCGATGAGCGCCGGGTTTGCCACCATCGTGGCCCCCGAGAAGGCCACGGTCTCAGAATTGCTTGATTTGATTGCCCAGCAGGTGGCTGGTTGCAAACGCTGCGGTCTGTGTGCGGGGCGCACCAATACCGTCCCCGGCAGCGGCAACCCCCATGCTCGGGTGATGCTCATTGGCGAAGCGCCCGGAAAGAACGAGGATCTCAAGGGTCAGCCTTTCGTGGGCGCCGCAGGAAAAAACCTGGGGGAGTTTCTTTCCTTTGCCGGATTGAATAGGGATGACGTGTTTATTGCCAACATCTTGAAGTGCAGGCCACCGTCAAATCGTAATCCTCAGCCCGAAGAGATAGAGCTGTGCACCCCTTACCTGCGCGATCAGGTGCGGGCCATCAGCCCCCAATACCTGGTGACCATGGGCAATTTCGCCACGCAATTCATCCTCAAGACTCAAAAGGGGATCACCTCGCTGCGAGGAACCCCCATCTCTGTTGGCAAATTTACGGTGTTTCCCGTCTTCCATCCTGCCGCGGCCATTTATGACAGGTCCAAGCGTGCCGTCCTGGAGCAGGATTTCACGCGTCTGGGCGTTTTGCTCTCAACCGTGTCCTCCGATGAGTCGGATCCGTCTTCGGGAGCAGCCAACTCATAAGGCCCAACGAGAAAGCTCGATCAATAAGGAGCATCATGACAGAGACCTTTGACGCCAAGGAGTACTTGCAGCAGGGCAATTGGCGGGATATGAAACTGGGGTTGCGCCGTATGGGCGTGCTCTTGCGCAACTTGGGAAACCCTGAACAGAAGATGAAGTTCGTCCATGTGGCGGGCACGAACGGCAAGGGTTCCACCTGTGCGTTCATCAGCAGCATCCTGCAGGAGGCGGGCTATAAGACGGGCCTGTTCACTTCGCCTTACGTGTTTGAGTTCAACGAGCGGATTCAGATTAACGGGAGCAATATCCCCGATTCCGATCTGGAGCGTCTGGCCTTGCAGGTGAAGGATAAGGCGGATTTCATGCCTGATCCGCCCTCTGCCTTTGAGCTGATCACCGCTGTGGCACTGCTGTACTTCCTGGAGCAGGACTGCGACATTGCTGTGCTTGAAGTTGGGCTTGGTGGACGGCTTGATTCCACTAACGTGGTTATCCCTGAGGTTAGCGTCATCACCCCCATCAGCCTTGATCACACCCACGTGCTCGGGGACACCATTGCCAAGATTGCCGCGGAGAAGGCGGGCATCCTCAAGACCGACGTGCCTCTGGTGTGCAACATCCCTGATTACGCCGCAGCCCGGGTGGTGCTTGGCCGTGCTGCGGGGATGGGCATCTCCACGACCACCGTGAATCTGATGAACGTGAACAGCCGGATGGCTGAGGGGGTGCGCACTTTCGGCTACGACGAGTTTCAGAACGTGCCCCTGAAGATGATGGGCTCCTATCAGCCTCAAAACGCCGCTTTGGCTGTGGAGGCGGCCAAGGCGCTGCGGCTGCGGGGATGGAAGATAACGGATCGGGATATCTACCAGGGCATTGCCCATGCAACCTGGCCCGGAAGGTTTCAGGTGGTAAGTCGCGACCCTCTTATCATTGTCGACGGGGGCCACAATGCTCAGGGTGCCCAGGTGCTTGCCCAGTCCCTGAAAGATGTGGTGGGCACGGGGAAGGTCACTTTCGTTATGAGCGTCATGGCGGATAAGGATTACCCCGCCATGATCTCTGCCGTGGGAGGTCTTGCTAGCAGTTTCCATCTGTCCTGTCTGCCGGAAAACGAACGGGCTTTGCCCGCATCGGACCTTGCTCAAGCCGTGGTTGATCAGGGGATTTCCGCACAGGCGTATCCCACTCTCGATCAGGCGGTTGCAGGCGCCCTCGAGGCTATGGCTGTCGAAGGGTCCAGCGCCCTGTGCTGCTTTGGTTCCTTGTATGCCATCGGCCAGATACGTGATGCCCTAGAGAAAGCGGGCTGCCTTTCCGAATAAAAGCATTGCAGGAAGGCATGCTGTAGATGGGGGCAGGGCCCCTTGCAGCAACGCTGTCCGCCTAGTGGGACAGGATCGCGCTGATGATGTCTTTCGGTACATCTTTCAGGGGAATGAATGGTTCGGGGGCCGCGGTAAGATCCCCGAATTGTATTTCGTAGAGGTGGACGTCTCGCCACCCTTCCTTGTATCCAAGGGAGCGCAGGGTGCCCACCAGTTCAAAGCCCATTGACCTATGGAGAGCGTCGGAGCCGGGGTTAGGGGTGATCACCTTGGCGAAGGCGCTGACCACGTGCTGCTCTTTGAGGATGTTCATGACCTTGGTGTACATGGTCCTGCCAATTCCGAGGCCCCGGTGCCCCTGTTCGCAGTACACGGACAGCTCCACGGTCCAATCATAGGCCTTGCGGGTGAACAGCCGCGAGGCATAGGAGTATCCCACCGGCCGTCCATCAAGCTCGCAGACCACATAGGGGTACACCTCTTGCCTATCCGTGATGCGTTTTGTGAACTCCTCAAGGCTAGGAAGAGTGTATTCGCTGGTCACTGAGGTGGTGATGTAGGGTTCGTAGATGCTTAGCAGGGCAGGGCCGTCTTGGGGGGTGGCAAGCCTGAAGTTCAGGGATGGCTGGGTCATGATGCAAAGCTCCGTTGCAGACGTGTGATGATACGGCCCGATAGGATACTCCAACTGAAAATTCCCTGTATCAAAATTCAGAAAATAATAGGATTCAGGTAGAAATATGCAGGACAAGTGATTCTAAGACCATCGGTATGCATTGTCTGGGGGCTATACGCGCAGCACGTGGAAACCAGAGGCGCAGCACGTACGATCCGTGCATGCGGCAACAACGGACCACACAAGCGGGTCGGGCAAGCTGGCAGCGCAAACGGGTCGTGCAAAACGGATCCAGATACAAAAGAACCCGCTTCCCTATTCAAGGATGAACCCACCAATTAGAAGGTGGGTGCTCGCATCAGATTTCGAAGCTTTCGTGCCAACGGGCACGAATCCCTAAATCCATCCGCTATCTTGAGCTCCCTGATTAATGTCATCGGTCCATCGCATACGGGAAGCGGGACGGTTTGAGTATATCCAACCTATGGGTAAAAGAAACCTCTTGATTTCTATCCGCTACAATGATTCACCTCATATGTTGCTGAAAAGGAGTCCCATGGACACGTTATTCACGGAGATGGAAAACCAAGCCAAGCTTGCTGCGGCGCCCCTTGCGGTGAGGATGCGCCCCCGCCGCGTGGAGGACCTGGTGGGTCAAGAGCAAGCCTTAGGCCCTAAGTCCTGGCTGTACAACGCCATCTCCTCAGACACCCTTTCTTCGGTAATCCTCTATGGCCCGGCGGGCACTGGGAAAACCTCCATCGCCCATATCATCGCGGAATCCACCCGGGCGGTCTTCGTAGAGGTCAGCGCGGTCGGCGGCACCGTGGCGGATCTGCGCAGGGAGATAGACGCTGCTCAGAAGCGCATCCTGCTCAACGGCGGACGCACCATTCTGTTCGTGGACGAGATTCATCGTTTCTCCCGCAGTCAGCAGGACGCCTTGCTTCATGCGGTGGAAAATCGCACCGTGATTCTGGTGGGCGCCACCACGGAAAACCCCTATTTCGAAGTGAACTCCGCTTTGATCTCCCGCTCCCGGGTTGTGGAGCTGCGCAGCCTGGCGGATGAGGATATTGCCACTCTGGTCACCCGGGCGGTGAGCGACCCACGGGGGCTTAACGGCTGCTACACCCTAGGACCTGGGGCCCTTGACGCCATCGTTTTGGTGTCTGCGGGAGACGCCCGTAGCGCTCTGACCACCCTTGAGCTGTCTGCAACCTTCGCCAAGAATACGCAGGCCACCGACCCCACCCAGGACGCGCCCGCCTGCATCACTCAGGAGATGGTTGGGCTTGTCACGCCACGGCAGGGTTTGCCCTACGACAAGAATAAGGACATGCACTACGATATAGTCTCCGCCTTTATCAAGTCCATGCGGGGAGGAGACCCGGATGCCGCCTTGTATTGGATGGCTCGGATGCTTGATGGGGGAGAGGACCCGAAGTTCATCGCCCGCCGCATCTACATCCTGGCATCGGAGGATATTGGCAATGCGGATCCCCAGGCCCTGCTCATTGCTGAGGCGGCCTTTAAGGCGGTTGAGGTCATTGGTATGCCCGAGTGTCGCATCAACCTTTCCCAGGCGGTCATTTATATGGCCCTCGCCCCTAAGTCCAACGCTGCCGAAGCGGCCATTGATGCGGCCTTGCACGAGGTGCGCACCGGGCCAAAGCGGGAGGTTCCCAGTTATTTGCGGGATAGACACCGGCCTGGCTCTGAGGAGTACGGCGCCTATCTGTATCCTCACAACTTTCCTGGTCATTGGGTGAATCAGCGCTATCTGCCCGAGGGGCTTGAGCAGGGGTGCTTCTACCAGCCGGGGGAGACGGGCTGGGAGGCGTATCGGACGGATGCCGTCAGGAGGGACCGTCAGGGCAGATAGGCGGCAAGTTGGCGAGCCTGTATCTTTTTGGCAACGCTGCGGTCTACCCCGCTAAATTTGCCAGTTTCTCGTATAGTGTGTCTGTATCGCCATCAATCAGCAAAGGGGACCCTATGAAACCCTCGATTCTTACCGACTACCTGATTCCTATTCTGATTATCGTCCTTATTGTGGCGGCCATCATCGCCGTGATCGAGGTCATCCGCCTTGTCCGTAAGACAAACACCACCGTGACGGGGCTGACCGATCAGCTCTCTCCCGTCATTGCCAACGTGTCCGAGATGACCGAGACCCTCAAGCCTACGGTGGCGAGCTTGCAGCCTGCCATTGAGAAGGTAGACCCCCTGATGGATAGGGTTACCCTTACTGTTGACGCTGTGAATCTTGAGGTCATGCGGGTTGACGGCATTCTTGAGAACGTATCCGACATCACCGGGTCTGCATCAAGCGCCGTTTCCGCGGTAGACACCATCTCCAACGCGCCTTTGAAGTTGGTGGACTCCCTCACTGAGAAGCTCTCGGGCATCCTTTCCGATAGGAAGTCTTCGGACGCCTCTAAACTGCTTGCCCGTGCCAATGAGGACAAATCGGGTCAGTCCGATTCCGCTGATGATTCTTCTGCCCTTGCTCCTGAGTTGGCCTCTGCCGAAGAATCCGCTTCTGCAGTAGCGCCTGCGGATGCGGCTTGGCCTGCGGCGGCCATGGCAGAGTCGGCATCAGAGCCTGCGGCTGCACCGGAGCCAACCCCCGCTTCTGAGACGAAGCAGCCTTCGAAGTACATCCGCATCTAGCCCCGGTGCGTGCAACAAGGATGTCATGGTCGCATCCTGCTGTGTTTTGCCGCCCCGTTAATCTAAGTTTTCGTGGATGCTTGAGGGCTTGGACCCTTCGCCTTGGGTTTTTCGTTATTATGTCGGGGTTTATAGGTAGACCGGTTTGCTGCCGTCCTGTGAACCACCTCCTTTGATAAGGCCTCGCCGCGGCGGGCACCATATCGGGGCGGGGCGGCAGTTCGTCAAGAGAAAGACCTACGACCATGAGATACATGACCACGGCGGAGATTCGTGAGAAGTACCTGCAGTTCTTTGAGTCCAAGGGCTGCAAGCGCCTTCCGTCCTCTAGCCTGATTCCCGATGACCCCAGCCTGTTGCTTACCAGCGCGGGCATGGTCCAGTTCAAGCCTTACTTTCTGCACGTTAAGGAGTTTGATCCCCAGTACGTGGGCGCTACCACCGTGCAGAAGTGTGTGCGCACCAACGACATCGAAAATATCGGCGTCACTGGCCGTCACCTGTCCTTCTTTGAGATGCTGGGCAACTTCAGCTTCGGTAAGTACTTCAAGCATGAGATGTGCGCCTGGGCCTATGAGTTTTCTACGGACCCCGAGTATCTGGGCCTGCCTGCGGAGAGGCTCTACTTCACCGTTTTTGAGGACGATGACGAGACCATTGAGATTTGGAAGTCCCTGGGTGTTCCTGAGGATCACATCTCCCGTCTGGGTGAGGACGACAATTTCTGGCGTGCAGGACCTACTGGTCCCTGCGGTCCTTGCTCTGAGATCTATTTCGACCAGGGCCCCGAGGTTGGCTGCGGAAGCCCCGATTGCAAGCCCGGCTGCGACTGCGACCGCTTCTTGGAGTATTGGAACTGTGTGTTCACTCAGTTTGACGGCCAGGAGGACGGAAGCCTGGCTCCTCTGATCACCAAGAACATCGACACCGGCATGGGTCTTGAGCGCATTGCCGCCATCATGCAGGGTGTGACCAACAACTATGATACGGACGTGCTTCGCTCCCTGGTTGCAGTCGGCGAGGGCCTGGCCAACGTGGTGTACAAGACTGACCCTGGGGTGGATATGTCCCTGCGCATCATGGCGGATCATGCCCGTTCCGTCACGTTCATGATTGCCGACGGCATCCTGCCCTCCAATGAGGGCCGGGGCTACGTTCTGCGCCGCCTGCTGCGTCGCGCCGTCATGAAGGGTCACCTGCTTGGTGTGGAGGGTCCCTTCATCAACCAGTATGTGGACCAGATTGTCCAACTTATGGGTCATGTGTATCCCGAGATTGTAGAAAACAGGGAGACCATCCGAGTAATCATCGAGTCCGAGGAGAAGCGTTTTGGCGCCACCATGCGTCAGGGCCAGGCGTTTCTTGAGGAGGCTCTTTCCGGCCTTGATTCCGATACTCTTAACGGCCAGGTTGCTTTCAAACTCCACGACACTTACGGGTTTCCCATTGAGGTGACCGAGGAGATTTGTGCCGAGCGGGGCATCTCCGTGGACATGGAAGGCTTCGCTGCTGCCATGGCCCAGCAGAAGGAGCGGGCACGCGCAGCAACCAAAGATGACGCGGAGGCCGCCTGGAGCACCTACGGCTCCATTCATGCAGACCTGCTTAAGGAGCTTGGCGCCACTCAGTTCGTGGGCTACGATACCCTGCATTGCTCCGCTCGGGTCCTTGCCCTGGTTTGCGCCGGACAGCGGGTTGACAGCCTGGCCGATGGCCAGGATGGCGAAATCATCCTTGATGTCACCCCCTTCTACGCCGAGATGGGCGGCGAGGTGGGAGACACCGGCACCATCTCGTGCCCTGGCGGGTTTGCCCAGGTCATTGACACTAAGGCTCCTGAAAAGGGCTTGAGCGCCCACAGGGTGCATGTTGTCGAAGGGTCCATTGCCGTAGGCGATGAAGTGTCCGCATCCGTGGACGGGCAGCGCCGTGCGCTCATCACCCGCAACCACACCGCCACCCATGTGCTCCATGCCGCGTTGCGCAAGGTCCTTGGAGACCACGTGGCCCAGAAGGGCAGCTATGTAGGTCCCGACAGGCTGCGCTTTGACTTCACCCACTTTGCCGCCGTCTCCCGTGATGAACTGGTTGCGGTAGAGCAGATGGCCAATGAGTTTATCGCCCAGGCGGTGGATACCACCATTTACGAGACCTCCCTTGAGCAGGCCCGCAACTCCGGTGTCACCGCTTTGTTCGGAGAGAAGTACGGGGATACCGTGCGCGTGGTGGAGGCGGGGGAATTCAGCCGCGAGCTTTGTGGCGGCTGCCATGTGGCCAATACCAGCGAGATAGGCATCATTAAGATTGTCAGCGAGGGCTCTGCCGCTGCAGGCGTTCGCCGCATCGAGGCCGTGACCTCCCTGGGGGCCTACGAGTACTTGGCAAAGCTCGAATCCGTGCTTTTGTCCGCAGCTTCGGCCCTGCACTGCTCTGTCGACGCGGTGGCTGATCGGGCCCTTGCCAGCGTCAAACAGGTTAAGGAACTGCAGAAAGCCGCCAAGGAGGCAAAGGCCAATGCTTCTGGCGACGCCCTTGGGGCGCTGGTGCAGGACGCCCGTTTGGCCAAGGGCGGATATCCCGTGGTGATTGCCAACATCGGCAGCGCCGATAGTGGGGCCATGCGCAATGCCTGGGATGTGATCAAGTCCCGTATGAGCGCTCCAGGCGCTGCGGTGCTGATTGCCGTTAATAACGACAAGCCCATCATGCTTGCCGCAGGCACGGATGAGGCGGTGGCTGCCGGGTTTAACGCCGGCGCCGTAATCAAGGCCATTGCCCCCTGCGTGGCAGGCGGCGGCGGAGGCAAGCCTTCCATGGCCCAGGCCGGCGGCAAGGACGTCTCCGGTATCGAAGCGGCCCTGGATGCCGCGGCGCAGATGCTGCTGTAAGGGTCCTGGTCGTGTTTTGCGTGGCGCCGCAGCTGCGGCGCCACTTGTGTATAGGGTCGGGTTGTAGGATCCGACCTGGGGTGGCCTTGGGGCCGTCTCTTTGAAAAGGGCGGGCTGCAAGGTCGTGAACAGCAAGGATGGTACCCATGAGGGTGATGGCCCTAGATATCGGCAAGGTGCGGGTGGGGGTTGCGGTCAGCGATCCTTCGGGAAAGGTCGCTTCGCCATTGAAAGTTCTTCCTGCCGACGTGGTGTTCAACGACGCCCCTGAGTTCAGGCGGCTCGTTGAGGACTGGGAGGTTGAGCAGCTGGTGTGCGGTCTTCCGAAGACCCTCTCTGGGGAGGATGGCCCTCAGGCGCAGTTCATTAGGGAGAAAGCTGAGAAGATAGCCGAGGCCCGTAAGCTTCCCCTGGCTTATTCCGACGAGCGTCTCAGTTCTGCAGAGGCCAAACGCATTCTGCGTGAAGGGGGCAATGACGAAAAGTCCATGCGGGGAAAAGTTGATATGATTGCTGCTAGCCTCTTCCTTCAAACGTGGCTAGACGCTCAGGGTTAGGAGTTTTTGCATGTCCCGTAGGCAGATCACGTACAGTTCCCATCCCAACCATCGCGCCCGTATGGCTCATGCCCAGGGTGAGAAACAGTTCCGGACCTACGACACCTCCCATATCCGCCCCAAGAAATCAAAGGCCCCCATGGTGGTGGGCATTGTGCTGGTGCTTGTGCTTGGTGCTGCCCTTATCTGGGGTATTAGCAAGTTCCTTGGAGGTTTAGGTGGGGGAGCGGACTATTCCGCGCAGGGCTCTGAGGTGGTTGTCGCCTCTTCAACCACCGTGACCATCCCTTCTGGCGCTACCGCGAAGGACGTGGCCTCCACCCTTGAGGCGAGCGGTATCTCCACAGCGGATGTGGCTCTTGGTCGTGCCAAGGAGCTGGGGGTTTCGGATAGCTTCCAGGCAGGCACCTACTATTTCCCCTCCGGATACACCCTTGATCAGGTGCTCAACGCAATCGCCACCGGAGATGTGGGGGGTGTAACCTTGACCATCCCCGAGGGCTACACCGTCTCCCAGATAGCTTCGGCGGTAGAGACCGCAACAGAGGGTGCTATTTCCGCCCAGGATTTCCTTGACCAGGCCAAGGCTTCCAACTATGCGGCATCCTATGACTTCCTTGCCGATGCGGCCAACGACTCCCTTGAGGGCTTCCTGTTTCCTAAGACGTACGTGATCAGCCCCACGGCAACAGCGGACTCTCTGATTGTTATGATGCTCGACCAGTTCAAGACGGAAACCGCCGGACTTGACCTTACCTCCCAGGGGCTTTCCCTTTACGAGGCGGTGACCATGGCATCCGTGGTGGAGCGCGAGGCCTTTCCAACTGAGGGCTACGAAAACGAGCGTGAACTGGTTGCCGGTGTCTTCTACAACCGCATGAACCAGGGTATGCCCCTGCAGTCCGACGCCACTATGATGTACGTCACCGGTGGGGAGGTCACCGCGGAGGATCTGCAGACCGAAAGCCCCTATAACTCCTACCTGAACGCGGGATTGCCCCCGACCCCCATCTGCAGCCCGAGCCTTGCCTCCCTGCAGGCGGTTGCTAGCCCTGCCGATACGGACTACCTGTACTTCTTCCTGGTGGAGAATGGCGAAGAGAGCTATCACGCATTCTCAACTACCTATGAGGAGCATCAGGCGGCAATTGATACCTACAATAAAACCTACGGGTCCTAGCGGATCGCAGGAATTAGTGAACGGAGCTGGGCGTGGGCGTGCTGCGGCCTGATGTGTACCTGAGGTCCGTATGCGACCTCGATCCAGAACAGGACCTGGTCAACCGGGGAATAAAAGGGCTGCTGCTGGATATGGACAACACCCTGCGCCCGAGGGATACTGCAGTGGTTCCCCCTTCGGTGCGAGCATGGCTTGACCGGGTGCAGGCAGCCGGTATCAGGTGCTGCATCCTGAGCAACTCCTTTAAGGAGAGCACCGCCCAAGACGGCGCCGAGCTGGGCATCCCTGTGGTCATGAAGGCCCTTAAGCCCCTGCCTTTCGCCTACCCAAAGGCCCTGCGCCTGCTCGGATGCGGCCCAAAGGAGACTATGGCGGTGGGAGACCAGCTGTCCACGGACGTGTGGGGCGCCAACCTGTGTGGCATCATCTCGGTGCTTGTGGAGCCCCAGTGCAGCCTTGATCTTGGCCACACGGCGCAGATCCGCAAGATTGAGCGGATGATTTTGGGCTCTTTGGTGCCGCGTGAGAGCCCCAGCGCGCCGCGGGAGTAGGTTTTTGCGCCTGGGAGCCTCGGGGCCGTGTCGTGATGCTACAATCATGACCGAAACGAACTTCGGAGGGTGCATGCGTTACGTGGTTTCAGGGGAGCCAACGGGCTCCATTCTTACTGCCGTGGTATACGGCGTTCCTGCAGGCTTGCGCATCTCCACCCGGTCTATTGACTCTGACCTGGGACGATGGGCAAAGCATCTGGCGCTTCCCGATATCACGGACGATTACGTCATGGCCATCTCGGGCCTGCGGGAGGGGCGTACCACGGGAGAGGCCGTGGTGCTGTGTCTTGATAACGAGGCCTTTGCCAACGCCTTATCTTCCGCACGCAGTTCCATAGACCTTGTCGAAGCGTCCTCCTCCGCCCCCAAGCACGCCTATGGACGGGCCATTGAGGGTTGCGGCGGTCTTGTGGGGTCTCTTAAGCGGGATGTGCCTTCGTGGATTGCCTGGGACCCCTGCCAGTTCAGACTTGACGCTGCTCGGGTGATCGCATCGGGTATCGCCCGGGAGTTCTTGGCGGATTTGGGGATTGAACTGGAGTCCTACGTGACCCGGGTGGGGGATGCGGCCATGACCGATGATCGCATGGATGCCCTGGGTAGTCCTTTTGACCCTCTTGCCATTGAGACATCATCCATGCGCTGTCCGGATGCTCGTACAGACGCCCAGATGAAGGCGGAGGTAGCACGCTTCGCCAGGAAAGGAGAGACCCTTGGGGGGCAGTTTGTGGTGTCGGCCTCGGGTCTGCTTGCCGGGATTGGGGATGTCCCTCGTTCTGGGGCCTCCCTTAACGGCCGCTTGGCCAGGGCCCTGTTTTCTGTGGATGGGGTGTGTGCCGTGGAGTTTGGCCAGGGGGTTGCATCGGGTAGGACATCGGGTCCGTCCGAGGTGGACCGGGTGAAGCTCAACCGCACCCAGGGCTTTGCTCGGCAGACCAACCGTAGCGGCGGGCTGGAATGCGGCATGAGCACGGGTATGCCCCTGCAGGTCAAAGCGACGGTGGCGGCAAGCCCCGTGTGCGCCGGGGAGAATGAGGCCTTTGACCTTGACGGCCTTGAAGCCTGTAGCGAGCAGGCGCACTTCGTCAGCACCTGTGCCATTCCCTCAAGTGCCGTGGTGGCAGAGGGCGAGGTTGCCTTTGTTCTGGCCAGCATGTATCAGGAGAAGTTTGGCGGGGATTGCATGGCGGACGTCAGGCGCAATGTGGAGTCCTACGCGGGCAGGCTCAGACAGGCGGCCAGATAGATGGGTGCTTTGAACCAAAATGTGTTCCTTATTGGATTTATGGGGGTCGGCAAGACCACGGTGGCGCGGCGCCTGGCCAGAGAGCTGGGGGTTGCCGCCATCGACGTGGATTCCTATCTGCGGCGCAAGTGCGGCTTTGACGCCAGCCAGTATTACCGCCACTACGGGGAGGAGGCCCTGCGCCGGCTTGAGGCGGAGGTCTTAGGGGAGTGCTGCAAGCTTGGTCCTGCGGTGATTTCCTGCGGCGAGGGTATTGTTGCCGCCTCGGAGTGTCGTCGCATCCTGAACGATCAGGGGTATTGCGTGCTGCTTGAGTCGAGCGCCCAGGAGTCCGTCTCCCGGATCCACAGCCTGCGCACCCGGCCCCTGCTTGCCTCGGGCTGCAACACTCAGGAGCTGTGGGAGCAGCGCAAACCCTTGTATGACCAGGTGGCCAACGCCTGCGTTCAGGTAAACGACATGTCCACCTATGCCGCGGCCTGCGCGGTGATGCAGCTGCTCAAAGACCGAGGCGTCTACCAGGATTAACGCCTCAATTGGATTTATCCCCTTATCAGGATTGTGGCTCATGCGAGAATCTGCCCCTTCCTGGCGAAGCGTGCAATCCGCGTGGGAGGGGGAGGAAGGCATTCTATGACCACCCAGAGGATTTCTAAACTGCGCCAGTACCTTGCCGATGGCGGTATTGACGCGCTGTACTGCAGAAGCACCACGGATATCGCCTGGCTTACCGGGGTTTCGGGGGTGTTTGACACCGAGCAGGCCCATATGGCTCTGATCAGCCCCCAGGATGCCCTGGTGCATACGGATTCTCGCTACTCCCATGCCCTGCGCTGCGCCCTTGAGTCTGAAGTCGGCATCTGGCAGGTGGATGACTCGCGGGTAAGCCATGCCCGTTGCGCCCTTGAGAGGGTAGCGCTGCTGGGCAAGGGCCAGAATTGCGAAGCGGGGTCTTGGGAATGTGCGCCGATCATGGGCATTGATTTGGGCCTGACCCTTGGGGAGTATCGTCAGCTTGAGAAGGAATCTGCAGGTCAGGTTCAGTTTCTTGAGACCTCCAATGTGGTGTTGAACCTGCGTTCCGTCAAAGACGAGGCGGAGATTGCCGCTATGGAACGCGCCCAGCACATTACCGATGCTGCCTTTGCCCATATGGCTCAATGGATGCGTCCCGGTATGACGGAGCGTCAGGTGGCCCGGGAGCTTGACCGGACCATGATGGAGTTTGGGGCGCAGGGCCTTGCCTTTGACACCATTGTGGCAACGGGGCCGAATGCCGCAAACCCCCATCATGTATCGGACGATACGAGGCTTGAGCCGGGGCATCTGGTGGTTATGGACTTCGGGGCCCGATTAGCGGGGTACTGCTCTGACATGACCCGATGCGTGTCCGTAGGGGAGCCAGATGAATACACCCAGAACGTGTACGAGGCGGTACGCTTCGCCAACGAGACGGTGGAAGCGCGGCTGAGCGTGGGGATGCGGGGCATTGACGCTCATACCCTTGCCGAGGAGTGCCTTGCCTCTCGAGGGTTCGCTGGGCGTATGGGCCATGGTCTGGGCCATGGGGTGGGCCTGGATATCCATGAGGAGCCCTGTCTGAACCTGCGTAATCAGTCGCCTCTGGTGGCGGGAAACGTGGTCACCGTGGAACCCGGGGTGTACGTGCCAGGAAGGATTGGCTGCCGTCTGGAGGATTTTGGGGTGGTAACTCCTGGGGGATTTCATGTATTCACCCAAACCAGCCACGAACTCGTTATAATTTAGCGGCTATTCACGCATTCCGACTATGCACCATTCCAGATAGGAGACCCAATGGCTACCATTTCCACCGCCGATTTCAAGAACGGCATGGCCATCGTGTACAACAACAAGCTGTGCACCATCATCGAGTTCCAGCATGTCAAGCCTGGCAAGGGCGGCGCTTTCGTCCGCATGAAGCTGCGTGACGTGCGCAACGGCCGCGTGTACTCCGATACCGTCAACGCGGGCTCCAAGTTTGACTCCGTCCGTCTTGAGACCCGCGCCATGACCTACCTGTACAACGACGGCGAGGACTATTACTTCATGGATCCCAACTCCTTCGACCAGTTCAGCCTTCCTGCTGACGCCGTGGAGGAGGCCTCCAAGTGGATCAAGGAGAATGAGACCGTGACCCTTGAGTACGCCGACGGCGAGCTCATTGGTTGCGAGGCCCCCATGTTCGTGGAGCTTGAGGTCACCGAGACTGATCCTGGCTTCAAGGGCGACACCGTGCAGGGCGCCACTAAGCCTGCCACCCTTGAGACCGGCGTGGAGATCAAGGTTCCCATGTTCGTCAACGTGGGCGACGTGGTGCAGGTGGACACCCGTGACGGCCGCTTCCTGAAGCGCATCTAGTCTGCCATCTCTGTGGGGATAATGAGGGCCGCATCGGTATTTGCCGGTGCGGCCTTTTGATTTGCAACCCACGGGCGCACAGCACCCTTCCTCAGAGGGGCTTCGGACGCAGTACCCTTCGCCATCTGCCCACCCAATCCACCGATTCGCCGCATTTTGCGGGTTGTGGCCTGTCTGGTGCCCTTGGTTTGCATACAATTCCCTCCTACATCTTTATGTCTTCACGCACATGACTACCATGAGAACGGAGAGGTGAAATGCCCGGTCTTCAATTAATGGATACCACCATCCGCGACGGCCAGCAGAGTCTATGGGCCACGCGTATGCGCCTCGGCGACATGCTCCCCATCCTTCCTAAGATGGACAAGGTGGGGTACTGGGCAATAGAGGCGTGGGGCGGTGCGACCTTTGACACCTGTCTGCGCTTTCTTGATGAGAATCCCTGGGAGCGCCTCAGGTCCATTAAGGCCCACACCCCCAATACTGATCTTGCCATGCTCTCCCGCGGGCAGAACCTGGTGGGGTACAAGCACTATTCAAAGGACGTGGTCAACCACTTCATTTCCGCCGCCCATCGCAACGGCATCCAGGTGTTTCGTGTGTTCGACGCCCTGAATGACATCCGTAACGTGGTGGACAACGCCGAGGCCATCAAGGCCTGCGGCGGCTGGTTTGAAGGCGCCATCTCCTACACCGTCTCTCCCGTGCACACCCTAGATGGGTATCTGGAATACGCCCAGCAGCTGAAGGACTTAGGCGCAGACTCCATTGCCATTAAGGATATGGCGGGCATGCTTACCCCCTATCGTACGGAGCGCCTGGTCAAAGCCCTCAACGCTGAGGTTGGCCTGCCGGTGCACGTGCACTGCCACTACGTTGGCGGCATGGCCCCCATGAACATCGTCAAGGCCGCTGAGGCCGGTGCCGTGATTGCGGATACCGCTAGTGCTCCTCTGGCATTCGGTAATTCCCATCCCGCGGTTGAGACCATCGTGGCCGCTCTCCAGGAGAGCCGCTATGACACCGGGTATGACCTGGATCTGCTCTTCGACATTGCGGATTACTGGGAGGAGGTCCGCAAGCGGGGCCACTACAAGCGCGGCGTGTCCTCCCTTACCCATATGCAGGTGTTCTCTCACCAGGTCCCTGGCGGTATGATGTCAAACCTGCTCTCCCAGCTTGAGATCCAGGGCGCCACTAACCGCCTTGATGAGGTTATGCGGGAGATCCCCCGGGTTAGGGCAGAGGTGGGCTATCCTCCGCTGGTCACCCCTATGAGCCAGATCGTGGGCACCCAGGCGGTGCTCAACGTGATTACAGGGTCTCGCTGGTCTATCGTGTCCAAGGAGATGAAGGATTACCTGTGCGGCTACTACGGCAAGGCTCCCGGCCCTCTTGACAAGGAGATTCTCAAGAAGGTCGTGGGCAACGCCGACGTCTTGCCTCCCGATGTGGCGCCCGGCTCTCTGGCTACCACCACCTTTGCCCAGCTTGAGGAGGAGATTGGCGATCTTGCCACCTGTGAGGAGGACGTGCTCATGTACGCCCTGTTCCCTAACGAGGCCCGGGCGTTTTTGTCCAAGCATCGTGCCACCGAACATGTCGATTTCCTGCTGGAGAAGGAATCCAGCATGACCAAAGAGGAGGACTACGTGGATATCAATCAGATTCGCGAGTTGGTTAAGGTTGTCGAAGAGTCCGGCGTCGGTGAGATCACTGTGGAAGAGGAGGGCGTGCGCATCAGCGTCCGTATGCCCGGCGCTGCTGTTCCCGTGGCTGCCCCTGTGTACTCCCAGGCCGCACCCGTAGCCGCCCCTGCCACGGCTGCCGCCGCACCGGCACCTGCCGCCGCTGCTCCTGCCCATCCTGCACATTGGATTGAGGTCAAGGCCCCCATGGTGGGCACTTTCTACGCCGCTCCGTCTCCTACCTCCGATCCCTTCGTCAAGGTGGGCGATGAGGTCTCTGCAGGCGCTACCCTGTGCATCGTCGAGGCCATGAAGCTGATGAACGAGATTGCTTGTCCTCAGCTTGGTGTGGTCCGGGAGATTTGCATCAAGGACGCCGAGCCCGTTGAATACGGCACCACCCTGTTCTGGATTGAGCCCATGGGACAGGCAGACCAAGGCGAAGGGGAGTAATCGTGTTCGATAAGATCCTAGTTGCCAACCGGGGCGAGGTTGCCCTGAGGGTAATGCGGGCCGCACGAGAACTTGGCGTCAAGACCGTGGCGGTGTATTCCGAGGCTGACCGGGATACCTTGCCGGTGCGCTATGCTGATGAGGCGGTGTGCATCGGCCCTGCTCCTGCCGGTAGGTCCTACCTGGTTATGTCCAACATCATCGCCGCAGCCAAGAACACCGGCGCCCAGGCCATCCATCCCGGCTACGGCTTTCTTGCGGAAAACGCGGACTTTGCCCGAGCCTGTGCCGACAATGACCTGGTCTTTATCGGGCCTTCTCCCGAGTGCATAGAGCGCATGGGCAATAAGGCCGCTGCCCGTGAGACCATGAACTCTTGCATGGTGCCTACCGTTCCTGGATCCGATGGGGTGGTAGAGACGGTAGAGGAGGCCCGCGCCTTTGCCGAGCGGGTGGAATATCCCGTTCTTATTAAGGCCTCCGCAGGTGGCGGCGGAAAAGGCATGCGTGAGGTTCATGCCCCTGAGGAGCTTGAGGGTGCCTTCGCGGCCGCCAAGGCCGAGGCCCTTGCCGCCTTTGGCAACGGAGACGTGTATCTGGAGAAGCTGGTGCTGCGCCCCCGTCATGTGGAGGTGCAGATCCTGGCGGATGACTTTGGTAACGTGGCCGCACTGTGCGAGCGCGACTGCTCCATCCAGCGCCGCCATCAGAAGTTGCTTGAGGAGGCCCCGTCTCCTGCCCTTGATGACCTGCTGCGACGTGACATGATGAACGCCGCCATCAAGGCGGTTCGCGCGGTGGATTACCGCAACGCCGGCACCATCGAGTTCCTCCTTGACGAGCGGGGCAAGTTCTACTTCATGGAGATGAACACCCGCGTGCAGGTTGAGCACCCGGTCACCGAGCAGATCACCGGCGTTGATATCATCAAGGAGCAGATCCGCATTGCCGCAGGGGAGGAGATGACCTGCGCCGACCATGGGCCCTTTAGCCCCTACGGCCATGCCATTGAGTTCCGTATCAACGCGGAGGATCCGGATGAGGGCTTCAGGCCCTGCCCGGGCAAGATCACCCGTATGGACATCCCTGGTGGTCCCGGGGTGCGGGTGGAGTCCTATATCGGTGCCGGTGATAGCATCAGCCCCTACTATGACTCCATGGTGGCCAAACTTATTGTCTGGGGTGCTACCAGGGATGAGGCCCTCAGCCGCGCCCGACGTGCCCTTGCGGAGTTTAGGATCGAAGGGATCAAGACCACCATTCCCTTCCACCAGAAGGTCCTTGACGTGGACATCTTCCAGCAGGGCCAGGCCCGGACGGATTTCATCGAAATCACCGGCCTGCTATAATCCCTTGCGGTAATCTGCGTCACCCATACTGCGTTTTCCCCGAGGCGTCTGGCGATATACCGGGCGCCTCGGGTTGTTGTGTGTATCCCCAGACTTTCCCTGGCCCCTTGGGAACTTGGTTTACAATACACGGGTTAGCATAGAATTGACCGGCCCGAAAGGAAGAGTCATGAACGAAGAGCTGCAGATGGACAACCTGGGTCTTGCCCCCGGAGTGCTTGAGACCATCGTCACTATTGCCGCAAAGGGCGTTGATGGCGTTGCTGCCGTCGGATCTTCCACCCTTGACGGCCTGTCCCGTATTGTCCCGAGCCTGACCACCCCCAATGCGGTGGGTGCCGCCATGTCCGATGATGGCTTGGAGATTTCCGTCCACCTTGACGTGGTGTCTGGACGCTCCGTCCCCGCCATTGCCGCCGATGTGCGTCAGGCAGTCTTTGATGCTGTCACCAGCCAGGTCGGTTTCGCCGTGGCCTGCGTGGACGTGTACGTGGACGGCATCCGTTTCGCCGAATAGGAGCCTTTGATGCCTCGCATTCACTACAACACGCTGTCCCGACGCAGTGCGCTGCAGGCGCTTTACATGGCCGACGTCATGGGCATCACCCCCGATAGGGCCATAGACGGGGGCCATGTCCCCGCGGAAGCCTCCTTGGATGATTACGCCAAGCGCCTGGTCTACGGCGTGGCCGGCCATATCTCCCAGATTGATGCTGATATTGCCCGATTCTCCAAGAACTGGGCAATAGACCGTATGCCCGTGGTGGACCGTGCGGTGCTGCGCCTGGCCATCTTCGAGATGTACTACGTTGACGAGGTCCCAGTCTCCGTCTCCATCAATGAGGCCGTGGAACTGGCCAAGGAGTTTGGCGGGGAGGATGATTCCCATCGGTTTGTCAACGGCGTTCTTGGACGCTGCGCCCGGGTCCTTTCCGGCCAGGTCTCTGATGGGGATGACGAAGCGTGCGACGGGCAGGATGACGCCGAAGCGTTTGACTCTTGTGCAACCGATGCCGAGGCTTTCTCCAGTACCGAGACTCCCTCCGACGCCGAAGTTTCCTTTGATGCCCAAACCCCGTCTGACGATGTGGCGGAAGCTGCCGCGGACGCTTCGGCAGAATAGGCTGCAGGGTAATGGACGGACAGTCTTTGGAGTCCTTCGGCCAGATTCGCGACAGGCTTTCTGAAATCGCTGACCTGGTGAAACAGGAAGATCTCTCTTTGGATGCGGCGCTAGACCTCTACGACGAGGCGGTGTCGTTGGGTATGAAGGCAACGAGCCTGCTTGAGACCGTTGATCCGGCGGACGGAGATTCAGACGCCTCATAGCCCGCATCATAGCCCCCATTCGGGGTGGCTGAAAGGCCGAGTATGAAGCATAGAATTCTTGACATGGTGTCATCCCCCCAGGACCTGAAGGTTCTGACGGATGACGAATTGTGCATTCTGGCGGATGAGATCCGTCAGCAGATCCTTTCCACCACCTCAAAAAACGGCGGCCACGTGGCCCCGAGCCTTGGGGCGGTGGAAATCATTCTTGCCTGCCACAGCCTGATGGATTGCCCCAAGGACAAGATCGTCTTTGACGTGGGGCATCAGGCCTACGCCCATAAACTGATCACCGGACGGCTTGGGGAATTTGACACCCTGCGCCAGTTCGGGGGCATTTCCGGCTTCCCGAAGCCCTCCGAAAGCCCCTACGATGTCCACCCCTCGGGGCATGCTTCAGATTCCCTCAGTGTTGCCGCGGGCCTTGCCACGGCTCGGGATCTCAACGGCACCGACGAGAAGATCGTGGCTATCATCGGGGATGCATCCATTGGCGGGGGCATGGCCTTTGAGGCCCTGAACTACATCGGACAGCGTAAGACCCCCATGGTCATCATCCTTAACGACAACGAAATGTCCATCTCCCGCAACGTAGGCGCCCTGGCCGATTATCTGGGCCACAGGAGGGTGTCTCGGGAGTATACCCAGACACGGGATACCATCCAGGAGCGGCTTGAGCAGTCCGGCCCCGCCGGTCAGGCCCTGGTGGACTTCGGCCGCAACTTCAAGGACTCCATCAAGCAGATGGTCATCGCCGACGAGATGATCTTCGAGCAGTTGGGCATCGTGTGCACCGCCCCCATTGACGGCCACGATATCCGAGCCATCAAGCGTACTCTGAAGGAGTGCCTGCTGGCGGATTGCCCCACCTTGATGCATGTGGTCACCAAGAAGGGCAAGGGGTATGGTCCTGCGGAGCAGCGCCCAGATGTGTTCCACGGCATTGGACCCTTTGACTTGGAAACCGGCGTAGTGGCAAGCAGCTCTAATCCTGCTCCCAAGTACACCTCCGTGTTCTCCCAGGCTCTGTGCCGGGAGGCAGAGGGAAATCGGGACATCGTGGCCATTACGGCGGCCATGAAGGATGGCACCGGCTTGGCAAGGTTCGCTCAGCTCTATCCCGACAGGTTCATTGACGTGGGCATCGCCGAGGAGAATGCGGTGTGCATGGCCAGCGGTCTTGCCATCGCGGGCAAGAAGCCGGTGGTGGCGGTGTATTCCACCTTCATGCAGCGGGCCTTTGACCAGCTAATCATCAATAACGCCCTGCCTGATCTGGACGTGGTGTTCGCCCTGGATAGGGGCGGGCTGGTGGGAGATGACGGTCCCACCCATCATGGCAGCTTTGACCTGGCTTATCTGCGCATGATTCCCCATATGAAAGTCATGGCGCCCTCGGATGAGGCGGAGCTGGTGCACATGCTCCATACCGCCCTTGCCCTGCCCGGACCGGTGGCTCTGCGCTACCCCCGGGGCAACGCCCGCGGTGTGGAGGTTCCCGCTGAGCCTGAGGTTCTAACCCCTGGGGTGTCGCGAACGCTTCGTCAGGGAGACGATGTTGCCATTCTTGCATTCGGCCGCATGGTGGAGCAGGCCCTTGAGGCTGCTGAGCTCCTTGCAAAGCAGGGGATTGAGGCCCGGGTGGTTGACATGCGCTGGGTGAAGCCTCTTGATGAGGATGCGGTTGCCCAGGCTCTTGCCACTAAGCTGGTGGTGACGGTGGAGGACGGCATCGTTGCGGGAGGCGCTGGCGAAGGGGTCTGTGCCCTTGCCTGCACCCGTGCCCAGGCCGCCCCAGTGATCAATCTGGGGATCCGGGATAGGTTTGTCCCCCAGGGCAAGGTGTCCCAGCTCTTTGAGATGCTCGGGCTTGACGCCTGCGGTATTAGGGATACGGTCCTAGCCTCCCTAAGTGAGGGATAGTGTCTGCTTCGGATAGGGCACAATCTGGGTACCCAGCACAAGCCCCTGGTTACGTAAATCCCCAGGTAAAGAAGGCCAAGAAGGTGCGTCTTGACGATCTTTTGGTTGACCTGGGATATTTCCCCGATAGGGCGGGTGCGTTGCGCGCCGTGCTGGCCCATACGGTGCGGGTGGATGACGTGTATCCCACCTCGGCCGCCATCAAGGTGTCGTCGGATGCGGATATTCTCGTGAAGGGGGCAAAGCGCTACGTGTCCCGAGGGGGCTTTAAGCTTCAGGGCGGGATTGACGCCTTTGGCGTGGATGTCTCCGGACTTCGCTGCATCGACGTGGGAAGCTCCACCGGGGGATTCACGGATTGCTTACTGCAGGCCGGGGCCGCATCGGTGACCTGCGTGGATGTGAACTACGGGCAGCTGGCATTCTCTCTGCGTGAGGATGAGCGGGTGACGGTGTTCGAGCGCACCAATATCCGCACTGCGGACCCTGCCGCCTTAGGCGCTCCCTTTGACGTGGTGGTGGCGGATTTGTCCTTTATTGGGCTTGCGGGTCTTGCTGGAGTGTTTGCCAGCCTGTGCGCAGAGGGAAGCCTTCTGCTTGCCCTGATAAAGCCCCAGTTTGAAAGCGCCCACCAGGAGACGCAGCGGGGGATTGTGACCGACCCACAGGTGCGGGCCCGGGTGGTTGACGAAGTGTCCACGGCCCTGACCGAGGCGGGATTTGCCGTCATGGGAGTGGTTGAAAGCCCCATCAAGGGCGCGGCGGGTAACGTTGAGTATATGGTGGCTGCGCGCTTGAATGGGTAACCCGGCGCGAAAACGGGACGGGAAACATGACTTGCTGTTGCGTGACATCATGCGCACAAACGGGTATTTATGTCCGAATACGTAAACATGCTGTTTAATCTGGGTAATAACTCTCACTTTAGGCTATTGTGGCACAGTATGAATTCGGGACGGAGAACCGTCACTGTAAGCCCACTGCAAGGAGGACTGTTTTGCGTAGGATTACCAAACAGGTCATCGAGGACATGTCCGTTGGCGCGGCCGTATTGGCCTCTGGCGGCGGCGGTGACCCCTATATCGGAAAGCTCATGGCCCTGCAGGCCATCGACGAGTACGGCGAGTTTGACATGATCAGCCTTGAGGAGCTTGACGACGACGCCCTGGTGTGTGCAAGCCATATGCTTGGCGCTCCTACGGTACTTGTGGAGAAAGTCCCAAGTGGTATGGAGGGCGTGGCGGCGGTCAACGCCCTTGAGGAGCGTCTCGGTCGAAAGTTTGACGCCATCATGCCCCTTGAGGCCGGCGGACTAAACTCCCTGCTTCCCTTCCAGGTTGCCGCGGCAAAGGGCGTGCCTATGGTTGATGCTGATGGCATGGGTCGTGCCTTCCCTGAGTTGCAGCATGTCACCTGGACCCTGTTTGACATTCCTGCCTGCCCTGCCGTGGTCTGCGATGAGAAGGGCGACGTGGTCACCATTGAGGCCTGCGACAACCGCTGGGCCGAGATGCTGAGCCGCTCTACCGCCATCACCACCGGCGGCAGCGTTTTCATGGCCGACTACGCCCAGACCGGAGCCCAGGCCAAGGAGGCATCCATCCCCGGCACCTCCACCTACTGCGAGGTCATCGGCCGCACCATCCGTGAGGCCCGCGAGTCCAACGACAACCCGCTGCCCATCATCCTTGACCTGGTCAACGGTGTGGAGCTGTTCCGCGGCAAGATCGACGACGTCTCCCGCCGCACCGAAGGAGGCTTCGCCCGTGGCTTCGCCCACATGCAGGGATTTGAGGATTACGACGGCATGGAGCTGGAGATCGAGTTCCAAAACGAGTACCTGATTGCCCGCAGCGGGGAGAAGGTGCTGTGTACCGCCCCTGACCTGATTGCCATTCTGGACTCTGAGACCGCCATGCCCATCACCACCGAGAACCTGAAGTACGGCACCCGCGGCGTGGTTGTGGGTATCCCCACCTACAAGCACTGGCGCACCGAGCGCGGCCTGGCCATTGCCGGTCCCGGGTACTTTGGCTACGGCCAGGACTACATCCCCGTGGAGGATAGGGAGCGGCTGCTGTAAGGCGAAGCGTACGATTCGCCAGACCACAGTGCCCAGCACCCGTTCGCACACCAGGGTCCCATGCCTTTCGGGGCCTGACGCGTTAAGGTCACAAGGATTCGCGGATACATCCGCATGCATATGAGGAGAAGCCAATGAAAGACTGGAGAATCGGCATTGACGTTGGAGGAACCAACACCGATGCCATCGTCCTGAACGAGAAGCTCGAGCTTGTCTCTGCAACCAAGAGCCCCACCACCGAGGACGTGATGACGGGCATCAAAAACGCCATGTCCGTGGTGCTGTCCGACCCAAAGGTTGATAGGGAGCAGATCGGCTATGCCATGCTCGGCACCACCCACTGCACCAATGCCATCGTGGAGCGCAAGCGTCTTGACCG
>JAQXQN010000186.1 GCA_029101185.1 Eggerthellales bacterium
TTCGTGGCTCCCTTTGGCGCCTCGGCTGCGCTCCTGCAGGACTCCCGCGACCTCAGCGACGCGTACGTAGACGGGAAGTCCGGGTATTACATTGCCGATGCATGGATCTACAACGGCGTGTTCGATGAGCCTTATATCGAGATTGGATACCTGGACAAGAACACCAACGAGACCTGTATGCTCACCCCTGATGTGGATTACATCATCTACGACTTTACCGTGATTGACGGCAACGGAAGCCTGGATATGCGGGGATGGCCTGAGGATGAGGGCCAGTACACCATGACCATCATGGGTATTGGTAAGTACTCTGGCTACCTGTCAGTGGACATTTCGGTGGACAACTATGACGACACTCTTCCTGTCGGCACCTGGAAGAAGAATTCCACCGGCTGGTGGTACGCCTATGATGGCGGCTACGCTAAGGATGGCATGTTCACCATCGGTGGTAAGCAGTACTTCTTTGACTCCAGGGGCTATATGCTTACCGGCTGGCAGAAGGTTAACGGTGGAGTCACGGGCAAGGTTTGGGTGTATGCCAACTCCAACGGCGCGCTGCAAACCGGATGGGCTAAGATTGGCGGATACTGGTACTACTTCTGCGACGGCCCCTCCTATAAGAACAATATACCCCCATGCGCTATGGTCACCGGCCTGACTTCGATAAACGGAAAATGGTACCTGTTCCAGCCTGGTGGCAAGATGACCGTGGGTTGGGGAAAGGACACCGCCGGCACCTGGTACTACGCGTCATCCTCCGGAGCTTTGTACCGCAACGGCTGGATTGCCGTGAGTGGTAAGAAGTACTACATGGTTCCCGAGTCCGGCGCCATGCTGAACACGTCCTTCTTGACCCTCAATGGCAAGACCTACTATCTCAAGCCTTCCGGCGCCATGACCACCGGTTGGTATAACGTGGGCACCAGTTCCACGAAGCAGTGGATTTACTGCGATTCCTACGGCGTGCAAAAGTTCGGCTGGCAGAAGATCGGCGGGTATTGGTATTACCTGGACAGGGATAACTTCGGCATCGCCAAGAATGCCCCTTGTTTCATTGGGGATAAGGGATACTTCTTTGACACTAGCTGCCGTATGCGCGCAACGGTGGGCTGGGTCAAGGATTCCTACGGTACCTGGTATTACGTGGACTCCACAAGCGGATACTTGCACAGCGGCTGGCTGAAGTCCGGCGGGTACTGGTACTACTTCTACGGTCCCACGGACGCGGCAGGCTATCCTGGTATGGCCTATTGCGGTGACGGAATCGTTAACGATGACGGGTCTTTGATGGTTCCTGCCCCCTATGGCACGGACGGCGCCTCCCACATTGACAAGTACGGCCACTACTACGAGGCCGCCTTTGGTTGATAACCTGTGGTCTTTTCGGCCATTGCCGGTGCGATTGTGCTACACTGCCCAGTCACACAAAGGCAATGACGAAGACAGGGACATGCATCCCGTCCGCCACCAGAGAAGACCCCATGGCTGGAAGGGTCCGACGGACGCGCATATCCATTCCCTTCCGAGCTGCGGGTTGAACGCGGAGCGCCGGACGCCTTACGGACATGGGTCTATGTAGGCGGCGCGGCACAGATTGCAAGTAGGCCTTGCCGGCGCCTCCGTTACGGCAAACGAAGCGGGCGAAGTCCCCTGCCGCCATAAGAGCGGTACGGTACGCTTCGCCAACCAAGGTGGTACCGCGAGAGCCCCTCTCGTCCTTGGGATCTTGGGTGACTGACCGATCGGTCGCATCCATCCCGGGACAGAGGGGCTCTTTTTTGTGTGTCGCAGGGTGCGGCATGGCCTGCGTGGCTTGCGCGGGCGGTGCGTGGTTCGTGCAGCGCGGGCGACGCATGCGCACCGAGGCATGGTGGAACAAGGGGCTGGCGAAGCGTCCAGCCCGTAGGATAGGAAGGCAACAACATGGCGATTATCGACGAGTTGAACGCCCTGTGCGCCCAGACCCTGGCGCAGATCAGCGAGGCGCCGGATTCGGCCGCCCTCGAGGGCGTGCGCGTGGCGGTTCTGGGTAAGAAGGGCACCCTGACCGGGTATCTGCGCTCCATGGGCCAGCTGGCCAAGGAGGAACGGGCCGCGGTGGGTAAGGCGGTCAACGATGCCCGCAACCAGGTGGAATCCGCCCTTGAGGAGCGCAAGGCCCAGCTGGCGTCCCAGGAATTGGCTGCTCGGATGGAGGCCGAGGCGGTTGACGTGACCCTTCCTGGCCGCGTCCAGCAGATGGGCACCCGCCATCTGATCTCCGCCATCACCGACGAAATTGCCGACATCTTCCTGGGTCTGGGATACACCGTGGGTACCGGCCCTGAGGTGGAGACGGACTGGTACAACTTCACCGCCCTGAACGCCCCTAAAGACCACCCTTCCCGTTCCATGCAGGACACCTTCTACGTGATAGACCGCACGGGGGAGCAGACCGCCGTCCGAGGCGAGTCCGACGTGCTGCTGCGCACCCAGACCTCCGGCGTGCAGGTGCACACCATGGAGGACCAGAAGCCCCCCATTTACATCATCGCTCCCGGCAAGGTGTATCGTCGTGACGTGGCCGATCCCTCCCATCTGCCCCAGTTCCACCAGGTAGAAGGCCTGGTGGTGGACGAGAACATCACCTTCGGAGACCTGAAGGGCACCCTGGACTACTTCTGCAAGGCCCTCTTCGGTCCGGATAGGTCCACCCGCTTCCGCGCCCATTTCTTCCCCTTCACGGAGCCTTCTGCCGAAGCGGACGTGAGCTGCGGCGTGTGCGGCGGCACCGGACACCTTCACGACGGCGAGCGCTGCCGCATGTGCAAGGGCACCGGCTGGATTGAGATCCTCGGCTGCGGCATGGTAGACCCCAACGTCCTTGAGGCCTGCGGCGTAGACCCGGAGAAGTACTCCGGATTTGCCTTCGGCATTGGCGTAGAGCGCGTGGCCTGCCTGAAGTACAACGTCCCTGACCTGCGCATGCTCCTTGAGGGCGACATGCGCTTCCTGCGTCAATTCTAGAGAGGAGCCCAAGATGAAGGTATCTTTGAAATGGCTCTCCGATTATGTGGAGGTGCCCTCCGACACCAAGGCCTACTGCGACCTGCTGGATCTGACCGGCACTGGCGTAGAGGGCGTGGACAAGCTTGGCGCCACCTTTGACCATGTGGTGGTTGGCTACGTGGAGACCTGCGAGGAGCATCCCGACTCCGACCACATGCATGTGGTGACCGTGCGGGTCAATCCTGACGAAGCGCCCATCCAGATTGTCTGCGGCGCCCCGAATATCGCCGCGGGCATTAAGCTTCCTGTGGCCCTGGTGGGAGCGGAGCTTCCCGGTGGCGTGAAGATCAAGAAGGGAAAGTTGCGGGGCGTGGTTTCAAACGGCATGTGCTGCTCCGCCCGTGAGCTGGGCCAGGGCTCGGATCACTCCGGCATTTGGATCCTTCCCGAGGACGCCCCGGTGGGCATGCCCATTGCCGAGTACCTGGGCATGTCCGACACCGTCCTTGACCTGGAGATTACCCCCAACCGTCCAGACTGTCTTTCCATCGTGGGATTTGCCCGGGAGACTGGAGCTATGTATCGCCGCCCCTTCACCAACCCAGTTAACGAGATGGCGGGCAAACTAGCCCTGGACGCTTCGACAGACATCAATGACCTGGTCACCGTTACCATCCAGGACCCTCAGCGCTGCGGGCGCTACTCCGCTCGGCTGATCCAGGGCGTCAAGGTGGGCCCAAGCCCGGAGTGGCTGGTGGAGCGTCTGGCGGCCATCGGGCAGCGGTCCATCAACAACATCGTGGACGTGACCAACTATATCCTCTTCCTCTTTGGTCAGCCCCTGCACGCCTTTGACTTTGACAAGCTGCAGGACGCATCCGGCAAGGCCAACGTGGTGGTTCGGGCCGCTAAGGACGGCGAGCAGTTCACCACTCTTGACGGGGTGGAGCGGTGCCTGACCTCCGACATGACGGTGATTGCAACCCCCCAATGTGCGGTTGCCCTGGCCGGTGTCATGGGAGGCCTTGATAGCGAAGTGACCGAAGCCACCACCAACGTGCTGCTTGAGACCGCCACCTTTGACAACGGGCACACCAGCCGCACCAGCCGTAATCTGGGTCTGATTTCCGAGTCCTCTATGCGCTACGAGCGTCTGGTTGACGACAACGGCATTGATCTGCGTTCCGCCGCCGCTGCCGCGCTGATGGTGGAGGTTGCCGGGGGCACGGTTGCCGGCTCTGCTGACGGTACCGGTCTAGTGGACGTGTGGCCCGTGAAGACCGAGCCCAGGAAGCTTGCCCTGCGGGTGGCCCGCTGCCAGAAGATGCTGGGGGCCGAGATTTCTGCCCAGGAAATGTGTGAGATTCTTACCCTGCTTGGCTGCACCGTAACCGAGTCCCAGGTTGAGGGCGTACTTGACGTGGTGGCGCCCACCTTCCGTCCCGACTTGGAGCGGGAGATTGACCTGTACGAGGAGATTCTGCGTCTCTACGGCATGGATCGTATTGCGCCGACGCTGCCCGAAGGCCGTGGCCGTCTAGGAGTGATCACCGAGGCCCAGCAGATTGATCGCAAGCTGCATGCCACCTTGTCCGCCTGCGGCCTGAACGAGACCATGACCTACTCCTTTGCATCCGCTGATGACGTGGACAAGCTGCGTATGAATGAGGCGGATCTAGGGGAGGCCGTGGAGCTGATCAACCCCATGAACGCGGATCAGGCCTTCATGCGTCGCACCATCATTCCCGGTCTGCTGAGGTCCGTGGCCTATAACCAGTCTCGAGGGGTGGACAACATCCAGCTCTACGAGATTGGCACCGTGTTTGCCGCCAAGGAGGGGGTAAAGCAGCCCAAGGAGCGCCGCAAGATTGCCGGCGTCATGGCTGGTGCCATGGGTCCTGCTGCGTGGAATTGCAAGCCTGCACCCTTCGACTTCTTTGATGGCAAGGGCGTGCTTGAGGCCGTTGCTCGTACCCTGGCTCTGCCCAAGGTTAGGTTCCGTGCGCTGGATGCCCAGGTGGCGGGCCATCTGCAGCCTGGCCGTGCTGCAGAGATGCTCTCTGGCGGTACCGTTATTGGCTGGGTGGGAGAGATTCATCCCCTAGCCGCCGCCGCGTTTGAGGCCCAGGCTCCCGTGGTGGCTTTTGAGCTGGACATTGCCGCGCTGACCAAGGCAAGCCGGCCGGCTCGGGATTATGTGGACGTGCCCCAGTTCCCCGGCGTTACCCGCGATGTTGCGCTGGTGGTGGACGAGGCGGTGACCAGCGAGAAGCTGACTCAGGTTATGACTTCCGCCGGTGGCAAGCTGCTTGAGGGCGTGTCGCTCTTTGACGTGTATCGCGACGAGCAGCGCGTGGGCGCAGGCAAGAAGTCCATGGCCTACAGCCTTAGCTATCGGGCTGCAGACAGGACTCTGACCAGCGAGGAAGTGGACAAGATCCACGCTAAGGTGATCGCTAAGGTCTCTGCTGCGACGGGGGCCGAGGTTCGCTAGGTTGTTGTGTAGCGTGCGGCGTCTTATGTAGCGTCTTGTGCGATTTTTTGCGCAGCGCTCTGTGCAGGCGCCGCTCTTTGGTGACGCCATCAACTGTTACGCGGCCCGGAACGATCCGGGCCGCGTTGGCTTCGGGCCGCGCTGGCCCCGGCAACTGGCCCCGGCTGTGCCGGCTTCGGGCCGTGCTGGCCCCGGCCATGCTGGCTCCGGCCATGCTGGCTTCGGGCCGTGCTGGCCCCGGTGCGTCCGCCCCCCCCCGGCAGCGCTGGCCCCGGCCGCCCCGGCACGTGGACGTTTTCGACGATTGGGAGTACAAAAGGGGTGGTCGTGGACAAAATCGACGATTGGGACTACAAATCCGGCCCCCGGATGGACGTTTTCGACGATTGGGAGATCAAAAAGGACGAAAATGACGATTGGGAGACAGAAAACGTCGCCCAATCGTTCAAAACGTCCACGAGGCCCCCTAAAGACTCCCAATCGTTCAAAACGTCCACGGGGAGAGACGCG
>JAQXQN010000187.1 GCA_029101185.1 Eggerthellales bacterium
AGGTAAGGAGGCATTTCTCAAACTGATTGAGACAGCCGATGTGCTGATTGAGGCCTCCGTGGGCGGACGCTTCGACAAGTTGGGACTCAGCGATGCGGTCCTGTGGGAGCGCAACCCTGGGCTGGTAATCGCCCATATTTCCGGCTTTGGGCAGACGGGAGATCCCTCTTACGTGAAGCGCGCCAGCTACGATCCCATCGCTCAGGCGTTTAGTGGCGCTATGAGGATGCAGGGTATGCCAGGGCAGCCCTCTACGCCGGCGATGCCGTTTCCCGGGGATTTCACCAGCTCCTTTTACGCCTTTGGTATGACGGTGGCGGCTTTGCTCAAGCGCACGAAGACCGGGGTGGGGGAGAGTTTTGACATTGCTCAGTTTGAGGCTATGGTTAGGCTACAGTCCCAGTATCCCAACATGTACTTCGCCCACGGCGAGGACTACGTGAAGGAGGGGTCCCATAGCCTGATTTGCGCGTTGTACGGCACGTATACCTGCGCGGATGGTGGCGAAGTGTACGTGTTGTTCCTGGGTCCGGGTGTGGTGAAGGCCGGTTTGCCCCTCATTGGGCTGGAGCCTGGAAGCCGATTATTTCCTGAGGGAATGGGGATCATTCCTTACGGGTCTGAAGCGGCGGATGTTGCCGAGGCCGCATTTGCCGAATTCCTGGCTGTTCACACTGCCGAAGAGGTGGAGGATATCCTGGCAAACGGGGGAGTGCCCTGCAGCCGGATCATGGATTACGAGGCCATGCGCACGAATTCCCAGTATGTTGCCCGTGGGGTGATTCAGGAGTGGATTGCGGCAGACGGCGTTACCAAGGTGCCGGGAGTGAAGGTGGTGCCCGAGGCGAGCAAGTATCCTGGACGCGTGTGGCGCGGGGCTCCCTGTATCGGTCAGGATACCGATGACATCTTGTCTGAACTGGGCTTTGGCGCCGAGGATATTGCATGGATGCATGAGACGGGCGTGGTGAAAACCCTGGACTTTGAGCATTCCTTTGGGAAATAGGTAATGTTGGGGGGCGCCCTCTATACGGGCGCCCCCCAAAAACTGAAGGGTCAATGGACTGCCTGGATTTATCCGAAGGGGGTCTCCTCATGACGGATGGTGCCCTGGTCGTAGAGCTGGGCAATCTCGTCGGTGCTTACGCCAAGGCTTTCCAGGATTTCCTCGTTGTGCTGGCCAACCAGGGGCATGCCACGGGTGATCTTGCCCGGGTTGTTCTTCAGGCGGGGGATCACGTTGATGCCCTTGATCTGGTTGTCGTCGTATTCGTTCTTCCAGCTGGTGTACACCTCGCGGGCTTGGTAGTGGGGGTCGGACACGCAGTCGGCAAAGGTGTAGATGCGGCTGCAGGGAACCCCGGCGCCAAGGAGGATCTCCTCCGCCTCGGCGGCGGTGTGGGAGGCAAAGAACTCGTCCAGCTTGGCCTCAAGGGCGGCACCGGCCTCGGACTTGAAGGCAACCACAGGCATCCCCACGGGGAATAGGGGGTCTTCACCCTGCTTGATGCCCAGAACGGGAAGTAGGTTGCGCACCACGCCTGCACCTAGTACCAGGATGTACAGAGGCACACCATCCGAGCAGGTGTACGCGCCGTATCCCGCGGAGGAAGTGGAGTGGGAGCCCTCGCGAACAGGCAGAGCCCCGGTGTTGAGGTAGTTCATGAGGTAGAACCCGGACACGCGCTGCATGGCTTCAAACTGAGCAATATCAATGGACTCGCCCTTGCCGGTGACTTGGGCGCGGTGGAAGGCGGCCAAGGCTGCCACGTCGCCAAACAGGCCGGTGAAGTAATCCGAGGGCTGGGGGAAGGCGGGAACGGGCAGCCTGTCACCAAAGCCGTTCATTTCCATGTATCCAGAGAACGCCTGGCCGATGCCATCAAAGCTGGCTCTAGACACGTAGTCGGGATCGCCGGTCTGGCCGAAGCCGGAGATATGCACGATGACCAGTTTGGGGTTGACTTCCCACAGGGTCTCGTCGGACATGTCCCATTTCACCATCTGTCCGCCGCGGAAGCCCTCCACCAAAATGTCGGTCTCCTTGAGCAGTTGGAAGAAGATTTCCCTGCCGCGGCCCTTGCGCACATCCATGCACAGAGACCGGGAATTGCGCCGGTCAAGTTGGGTGCCCCAACCCTGAAGAAACTCGTTCTGGGGGCGGGAGGTGTCGCGACCCTTGGGGTTCTCGATACCGATGACGTCGGCGCCAAGGTCTCCAAGGAGGGCGCAGGCGAAGGGTCCAGCAATGGCCTGGCACAGGCTCACCACTTTGACTCCCTGCAAAGGTCCAAACTGTTCACGCTCTCCAGCTGCGGGAGTGCCGATTTGTTCAGTCATGGATATCCCTTTCTCGTAGTACGTTCAGCCACAGTAAATACATAGCAAACTTCATGCCTATTTCTTTCAATGAAAGGGAAATCATGGGAAGTATGGCGTTCTTGACACTATGAAGTTGCTATACACCTGTTCACCGAATACCTCTTGTTCACCCTAAGCCTTTTTCTTTCGAAAACCAAACTTGGCATGGTATTTGCTTATACCCCTGTGAAGCCATCAGGAAATGGATGGTGCAACTACAAGGAGGTTGTAAATGAAGAGAGCTGACATGCCCAAGTTCGGTAACCTTCAGACCCTGAAGGTTATCAACGCGGCTTCCGTCATCGCCGGTCCCTTCGTCTGCGAACTGTTCGCCGAGCAGGGCGCGGATGTCATCGAGCTCGAGTCTGTCATGGGCAATGGCGACATGTACCGTATGTACAACGACGCCTGGTGCGCGGATCGCCGCAATCAGCGCATGATGACCCTGAACATCCCCACCCCTGAGGGAAAGGAAATCCTGTTCAGGCTCATCAAGGACGCAGACGTGCTGGTAGAGTCCTCCAAGGGCGGTACCTGGGAGAAGTGGGGCCTGACCGATGAGGTGCTCTGGGAGCACAATCCGGCCCTGGTTATCCTGCACATTTCTGGCTTCGGCCAGTCCGGTGATCCCGATTACGTGCGTCGCGCGTCCTTTGACCCTATTGGTCAGGCGTTTTCCGGTTATGCAAGCCTCAACGGCTTCCTGGGCACCCCGCCTTCCGTCACTAAGCCCTTCACTGGCGACTTCGCAACCGGCCTGATGGGCGCTTGGGCCGCTTTGGCCGCCGTTATCCGTGCCCGTGAGACTGGCGAGGGCGAGTCCATTGACTGCACCCAGTTTGAATCTCTGGTGCGTATCCAGGGTGCCACCCTCAATGACGGTAACAACCACGGCATCCAGCCTGTGCCCATCGGCAACGAGGACTTCGTGGGTGCCTGCGCCGGCTCCCAGAAGTGCAAGGACGGTTACGTGCAGGTGGCCGTCGGCGGTGCTGGCCCCGTACGCAAGCTCGTGGAGTTCTTTGGCTTTGCCGATGACCCGGACTTCCAGCCCCTGGGCACCTACTTCTCCATCACCCGCGCCCCCGGCTGCAAGGACATCAACGATCCACTGCCTCCCCGTGCTGCGAAATTCCGTGCTGCGCTGGACCAGTACTGTCTGGAGCACACCGTTGACGAAGTGAACGCCCAGTTCAGCTCCATGGGTATCCCTGTGTCTCCCCATATGACCTACGAGCGGATGCTCAAGGATCCCCACTACCAGGCCCGCGAGGTGTTCATCGATTGTTATGACGAGATCACCGAGAAGGAGATCAAGGCGGTCAACATGTTCCCCAAGTTCAAGAAGCACCCCGGCCAGATTGTCCGCGGCGGTGCCAAGTACGACGCTGACGGCGCCGACATCATGGAGGAGCTTGGATACACCCCCGAGGAGATTGAGGCCCTCTACGAGAAGGGCGTCATGAAGCACGGCAAGTAGTCCGCTGCATCCTTTGGCATGACATTTGCTTGAAACATGGCGAAGGGTCCGGACGACGCTTTCCGTATGGGGGGCAGTCAGGGGTAATCCCAAGGGGGTCTGGACGCTTCGCCAAGTACAAGATGCCGACGGCACAGGCAATATGGGGACTGTTGCAGAAGGATTCCATTACCTCTGTCGTGGACATAGATTCAAATTCGAGTAATTGACAAGGAGAGAAATAATGGGTACTGATACTCAGAAGGGTAGCAACTACGCGTGGGCGATTGCGATCGCGTGCGTGGCGTTCTACGCGCTTCCTCTTGCACTGGCCGCCAACCATGCGGGCCTGTTCACCACGCCCCTGATGGAGGAGTTCGGCTGGTCCCAGACTGAGACCACCCTGTACATGTCCATCCAGCCCTGGGTTGCCGCCCTGTGCACCCCCATAGCTGGTAAGTTGCTTACCAAGTACAACCCCCGTATCGTTCTGACCATCGCTGTGGTGGTCTTCGGTGTTGCTCACTTCGCATGCGCATGGTTTACTTCCCCCATCCAGTGGGACATCTACGGTGCCGTCTACGGAGCCTCTGCCGCGTTCTGGATGTACATTGCCACCCCCACCATGGTTAATCGTTGGTTCGTGAAGCACAACGGAACCGTCATCGGTGTCATTGGCGTGTGTGTGTCCCTCTTCGGCGCCTTCCTGTCCCCCATCTGGGGCGGCATTATCGCCGAGCAGGGTTGGCAGACTGCCCGTATGATTCAGGGTGCCCTGGTCGTCATCCTTGGCGGCGGCATCACCCTGGCTCTGCTGCGCGAGTCTCCTGACAAGATGGGCGTCAAGCCCTATGGCTACGGCGAAGAGGTCAAGGCCAAGGCCGTTGAGAAGAAGCCCTGGGACGTGGAACCCGACGAGGGCGCTACCCGCGCTCAGGCTATGAAGAGCCCCGCTCTGTGGCTGCTCATCCTCATGGCTGGTCTGTTCGTTATCTCCGCTTCCTTCATCCAGCAGATCGCCCGCTACGCCTCTACCGTTGAGGAGCTGGCCGCTTACGGCGCAATGGCTGTGTCCGTTGCCATGTACGCCTCCATCGTGGGCAAGTTTGGCCTGGGTTGGATCTCCGACCACTTTGGCGCTGTGGTTGCTGGTGTTACTTCCGGTGTCTGCGGCCTGGTTGGCCCCGTCCTGATGCTCATGGCTGGCGGCAACGTCCCCATGTTCCTGATTGGCGTGGGCTTCTTCGGTCTGGGCTACTCCGCTCTGAACATTGTTCCTCCTATGACCTGCCGTCAGGCATTCGGCAACGTGGACTACGCCAACGTGTTCTCCATCGTCGCTACTGGTCTGAACGTGTTCTCCGGCTTCTCCGCCCTGATCTACGCCACCATCTTCGACTTGTCCGGTTCCTACGCTGGTTCCTTCTACATGATGATCACCTTCTACATCATCTTGATCGTTCTGTCCCTGGTCATCGTTCCTATGGGTCGCAAGTCCTGGGCCAAGTAGCTTAGAGCTTCTTTAACCTGACATACGCAACCGGAGCTGCAAATCCGGCAGGGGCCGCCCGCGTGGGCGGCCCCGCGTATTTTGGGCGCGTGTTTGGGCGGATGCGGTTGTCCGCGCGGATGTTCGCATGGGTGCCGTCACCCATGCAGCGGCGCGGGTGGTTGCGGATTGCGGGACTGGACACTTCGTCACCCCTGTACCAAAAAACATGGGGGTTCCTCATGAATTACGAGTGGAAATTGGACACTTTTTATGTTGGCACGTCTTTTGCAATCAAGTGGCTAGTCGTATTGGTCCCTTACATACAAAGGAGAGAGATATGGGATCAACTTCTAGAAAAGCAAGCAAGATCTGGCCCTGGTTGGTGGTTCTTGGTTGCATCGGCTTCTATTCCATTCCCACCGCGCTGATTGGTAACACCGCCGGCTTGTTTGTGGCACCGGTCATGGACGAGTTTGGATGGAGTCAGACCGATACCACTATGTATCGCACCATTCAGCCTCTGGTATCTGCCATCACTTGCCCCATTGCCGCGAAACTGCTGGCAAAGTATGACGGTCGTTGGATTCTTGCCGCCGTTACTTTGCTCTTTGGTCTTGCCTCTTGCTGGAGCTCTTTTGCTACTACCCTGATTGAGTGGAACATTTACGGCGTAATCTACGGCATCACCGCTGGCTTCTTTATGTATCTGGCCACTCCGGTCATCCTGAACACGTGGTTCAAGAAGAACTACGGCATCGCCATTGCCATCACCGCCGCCGCCCTGTCCATCATCGGCGCTGTGGCAAGCCCCATCGTCCAGTCCCTGATCAACGAGACCGGCTGGCAGACCGCCCGCCTCATGCTGTCCATCTTCACTACCGTTTTGGGCACCCTGCTGTGCGTGCTCTTTGTCCGCAAGAGCCCTGCGGTTATGGGCCTGCTTGCCTTTGGCGAAGAAGAGTCCAGCTCCGACTCCCAGTCCGAATCTGCACAGGCCGCCACTCCCGCCTCTGAAGAGGGTGCCGAAATTGCCGCTGCCCGTCGCAGCCCTGCGTATTACACCCTGATTCTGGTGGCGGTCATCTTCGTGATGTGCGCCGCATTCTTCCAGCAGATTCCCGCCTATTGCTCCCGTAGCCTCCTCGGTGCCGATGCAGGCGCCATGGCCGTGTCCATCATGATGGTGGGCGGCGTCATCTTCAAGCTGGTGCTTGGCGGCCTCAACGACATCATCGGCATCCAGTGGACCGGCATCATCTCCGCGGTGGGTGGCGCTTTGGGCATCGCCCTTGCCTACATGGCAGGCGGCGCTGGCAACGCCATCATGTTCTACCTGGGCATGGTCATCTTTGGCGCCGGTTATGCGGGTCTTACCGTGATTGCTCCTACCCTTGCCCGTGCCGCCTTTGGCTCCAAGAATTACTCCGAGCTGTACTCTTGGGTCACCACCGCCATCTTCCTGGGTACCGCTGCCTGCTTTACCATCTTCGGCATGATCTATGACACCACTGGCGCCTATGATCTGTGCTTCTTCCTGGTCATTGGCCTTTATATCCTGGCCGCCGTGCTGATTCCCTTCACCGTCAAGGTGGGTCAGAAGACCTGGAAGTAAACCTTCTCCTCCCATTCCCTGTCTCTGTATAGCTGTCTTTGGGCCCTATGGGCATCCCGAACTTCTCGGGATGCCCGGGGTCTGGGAGTCTGCGTCAATTTTTCGGCCCAGGATGCTTTAACAGCGTGATTTGGCACCGTTTTTGCATACGGGTGTGTACAGAGGGAATTGCATGCCATTTCGTTTTCACCCCTTGAGACACTGGCCTTTATGAGCCCCTTGAGACACCAGCTCTCATTGGGGAGTCATTAAGCGCCTCAAGATGTGGAAACGCCAACGTTCCCGATAATGAATCATGAGACGACCAGCAGAAAGGATGCGCCCATGAGCGTCAAGTACCCGATTCTTGGTTCCCCCATCAAGATCAACGGGATGACCATGCCCAACCGCATGATTACCACCTCCATGTCTCCCGGCGAAGGGTACGTGGATGGTACCAACCAGCCCACCCAGCGTATGGCCAATTACCTGGCGGAGCGCGCCGCAGGACAGACCGGCCTGATCATCCAGACC
>JAQXQN010000188.1 GCA_029101185.1 Eggerthellales bacterium
CCATCAAGCGCTACCTGGTTGTGGCGGCATCCGCCATTCTACTTGCCTGGCTGGTTAAGAAAGCAGAGGACGCTATTTTGAAGGCATGGGATCTCCGGAAACAGAAATCCGCTTAAGCCACCCCTTCAGGCTGCGCACCCATCTGTTGGGCTGGGGGAACGTCGCAAGCAGGCAGGTCAGCGCCACGCCAATGGCAATGCAGGCAAGGGGCCACCATCCAAACATGGGGCAGAAGATGTCGCTAATCTGCAGGTGGTTGTAGAAGTAGTACACCAGCATATGGCCAATGTAGACCTGCAGGGTCCTCTCACCAATGGTGGTCAGATACCCGCAGTTCTTATAGGGCGCCAGGACGATCACCGCCCAGCCAACAACCAGCATCAGCACGCAGTGGGCAATACGCAGCAGGGGCCACACTAGATAAGGCACAGCGGGAGCCTTGTCTGCAAATTCAGGAAAGACATGAATTCCCGTTGAATAGTGCCTGATCAGCGTCACGTAAGAATCAGGCAGTACGTAATACGCGCATAGCAGGCCCACCAGCACCAAGGCCGCTGCCCCATAAAGCGCCCTGAAAGGCACCTGCAGCCCACCGAAGGTAAACCCGTGCTCACGCACGTTGCGCACCCAGGTTCCCAGCACGCCCCCGCCAATGTAATACCCCAGCAGATATGCGGGCAGATACGTTAGGGTCCGAGACACCGCCAAGAAATTCACATCCTGATTCCAGGCGCCGTTGGCCACGCTCAACACGACTGCCAGCAGGAGCCCCCAGACGGGCTTCATGCGGGCAAATACTGGCAGGGTCAGAGAAAGCAGCGCTAAGGCAAGCAGATACCAGGGAGCGGCAGATGCGTAAAAGGGGTTAAAACTGGTCACTTCGCCAGCCATAAGGGAATGCTCGACCCAGCTCAACATGATGAAGACCAGATACAGCACCACGTAGAGCATGACGTTCTCTACTGCGAAGCCCTTCTCCTTTGAGTACACATGGGCGCCAAACAATCCGGACACGAAGATGAACACCGGCATATGGAAGGTGTAGATCCAATCTGCCAGCACCTTGACCGCGTGGGAATCCGTGATGGAAGTAAGGCCGTTGACGAAGTGGCCCACTACCACCAGCAGGATGAGCAGCGCCTTGATGTTGTCAAAGTAGGAGATTCTCTCTTTAGCCATGGGAGGCATTCCTTCTTATCAAATTACGACGTCTACAGAATTCCCTATGGGGTGTAAGCGTGCTGACCCACAGGGTTACTGCTTTGCCTGGATGACGGATCGCTTACCGGAAAGGATGTCCACCGCGGGCTTACACACCAAATGGACCAGACCACCAAGGGCAATGCTGACCCCAGCAAACACCAGGACGAATACTACCTGGTTGATGAAATCTGGAGTAGACAGCACATGATGCCCGTATCTTCCCCATAGGCTCTGTACCGTCATCTGAACCACGAAGATCTCAAGGGACCTGGTTCCAAGCCAGTTCATCACCTTGGTCTTGGGGTTTGCACCCACTGCCTTCATAATGACGCAGAGCATAATAGAGCCTAGGATGAAATACAAACCCCGGTACACACGGCTCAGCATCACTTCGGGAAACGCGCCCGTGAACACCTGACACAGTCCAAAACACCCATATCCGGCTATTAGCAATGCCAGCAGATGCCATCCCTTGAGGGGCGCCTTCTCAAAGGCCAGCTTTCCTGCCACGCATCCAAGAAGGAACGCGGGCACCCTACCCATGCCTATCTCAAGACGGCTGTAGGCAGTAGGATGAGCATACGAGAGCCAGGCGGTAGCCACCACCGTGACCCCAATCAGAATCAGCATGCGCACAAGGGCGCCCCTCTGGCTCTGGGCCCGCTCCATATAGGAGTACAACAAGGGAAACGCCGCGTACGCCACCAGAATCGCGTACAGGAACCAGAAGGTCTTATGATCATCAGTGACCCAGGAAACGCCCAGGATGTCCCACAGGAGGCTTCCTTGGGGATACACGCAGTGGTGATACCAGACGGTCTCAGGAATCACTACCAGGACAAATACTGGAAGAATCCGAACTACCCGCTTCTTAAAGAACCCTGCCACCTGGGGACTTCGCCTAAAGGAAAAGTACAGGCCCAAGGCGCTGAGAAACATAAACACATCAACAGCGCCATTGCCAAACCGAAACACCTCTAAGGCATCATGCACCCGCACGTTAGGCGCGCACAGGTAGTAGATATGAAAGAACAGGATGAGGGCGATTGACACCCCAAAGAGTACATTGCGGTACTCACTAACCACAGCCCAAGTTAAGGGGTTCCTGACGCTGGACTGCGATACCTGAGAGAAATCCTCCATGGACGACTCTGCTCCTTATCGTACTGCGTATCTCTCGCGTTACTTACCATGTTCCTTATCCCAGCGGCGCTGCTTGGCATCAACCGCCTCTTGCAACTCCTTATAGTTATTGAAGAAGCGTTCCACCTTACCGTCGATAATCTTGCGGGCAGCCTCGGCCTTCTGCTCAGTCTCAAAGTACCCCTCAGGCAGCAGGCCCTCATCAAGCAGACGCTGACCAGGGATAACCGTAGAAAACACGTCCCTGCCCCTCCAGCCAAACTCCTCCTGGGGCGCTTCGCCATGAATGGGCACGCTCTGCAGCAGGGTGAACGTCCTACCATCGGGGGCCGTCACGTCGATGGTGCTAAACCGGACGGATTTGTTGAAGGACCGACTCAAGGCACCTTGAATCCTAACCAGCAACCTGCGAGAAACAGACATCTTATCGGTCATGCGGGACACCGGGCGCACGTACACAAACATGTTGGGCTTGCGGACCATGGTCTTGTCGCTCATGCGTACAAAGGTGGAGTCCGTGCCGTACAGGTACACATGACCAGGCTTAACGGTGGGGTCGTTATCCTTCCAGGCCACCAGCCTATTCGGGCCAAGGTTCGCCTCCTGCAGGGCCTTAGCAAGAGCCGGGGCATCCGCAGCGGCAATAAAGATCTCGTAATCCCCTAGATGATCAGGAAGCATGCCATAAAAGAAGGCGCGGGCTGCGGCTCGGGACACGGAATAGGTAATGCCCTGGGCCTGGCACACATCCGCCACCTGGCACAACAGCCCGTAGAGGTACTCCTGGCTTGTGGGGCCAAAGGCAACCACCTCCGCCGGAGCCACAGGGGTGCGGGGGCGCTCTGCCGAAGTGTATTCAGGCAGCGGCCCGTCCCAAGAGGGGATGCCTGCCAGGGGCGCCCAGTTGGACTCTCTCACCCAAGTGGGATAATAGCCAGTTTTGTTGGCCACGTCGGTGATGACAAAACCGTTGCAGGTGTACTCCACCGCCTGCATCCAAATCTTACGAGCCAGGGCCTCGTCCCCTTCAAGGGCAGCGATATCTCCTTCAAGCTTCATGTAGAAGCCGTCCTGGGGATATGCCTGCCTACCCTGGGCAACAAGGTCCTTGAACTGGGCCATCAGACTCTCAGAATCGCGGTCTGCCAGGGGCCTGGAATCCTTCGCCCAGACGGATAGGGCGCTGCACGCCATCTTCAGCTGCATGTTGGAACGGGGAAACGCCCCGCGTAGCTTCGCGGACAGCTCTAGGGCCTTTTGGGCATCCCCGCACTCCACCGCAGCCATGGCGTCGTAGAAGCACTCCACCAGGCTCCTGAGCTGTTGCATGCCGCTGGTAAGCTCCATGCCCGCATGTTCCCGGCCATCAAGCCAGTAGGCAGCAGTGGCAATCTTATCTTGTCCCATCAGAGCAAACACCGCAGCCTCAAAGACCACGTCCGGCACCTGGATGATCTCAGGATGCACGTAGCGAAAGGTGTCCGCATACATCAGGTACCCAATCATGTCCTTGCTGCTCTGGACGGAGATGTAATCAGCCAGAAGACCGTAAAGCTTGTCTGCATCCTTCGCCGCAAGGGCCTGCTCAAACTCCTGGCCATAAAGCTCTAGCTGCCGCTCCAACTCCGCCTTGGTCCGCAGGGCCTTACCATGGGCATAGGCATCCCGCTGGCCCATGATCAAATCCGTGGTCTGAATCATGAAGCGCTTGCGCTCAAGCATCTCCTGGAGGATTTCCTCATGGGGGACGGAGGGGTGGAATTCCTTGGCCATCTCCTTATATGAGAAGTCATAGGAGTGTGGCGTGCCGTGCTGGTCAATCTTAATGTCTCCGGGGAACTCCGGCCAGCTCTGCTCAAACTCGTTCATCAGAAGCATGGAGGCACAGGTGGGCACCGGCAGCATGGTGTCCTCAAAGGGGACCCGCTTGGTGCCCTGGAAATACCGGCGAGGCACCAGGTGACGCTTGGTGTGCCAGCGATAGATGAAGTTGGTGCCGTTGGGGTCAAAAAACTTGACTCGCTCCCGTTCCAGCTCCTGTATGACGGCTAGACGTCCCTCCTTCTCCACCCGCTCAAGATACTGGTCGTAAAGTTCCACCGGCATACGATAGCGGTTCATGGAGGTACAGGAGTAACTGCACAGCTCATGGGTAAGGACCAGGTTTTCCATGTAGCCCTGGATGGATTCCTCGTCATCAGCGACGGGGTCAAAAATGAAGATGTCAATGCCCTCGCCGTTGTATCCGTTGCCCAAGCTGCCGGACATAAAGTAGCGGGTGGTGTCCGTATCCACGAACCGGGTCAGCTGCATCTCTCGCTCGCCCTGGATCTCGGGAGCAACCAATACCCGATTGGAAGGGAATCCGCCGGTCAGGTACACGGCCTTGAGCTTCTCGTAGTTCTGGTAATCCATCATGACGTCAAGGTCGTCATCCCAGGGGATAAACCCGCCATGCCGAATTGCCCCAAGCAGCGTCCCGGCAAAAAGCGTGTACTCGACGCCGTTGTCGGTACATAGTTTGTCAAACCCTTTCAAAAGGTTCAAAAGATACTCATGATGCCCAAGCATTATTTCCCCTTATGAGGCGCATGCGCCACAACGCACCCCACAGGCTCACGCCCCTAGAGGTACCATGGCAAACCACCGCGTATCCAACCAACCAATCGCAGGGCGCGCCCAAATACTCGTCTTCCTATGTTGATGTACACGCACAGGCACATGCACGTGCACACGCGCATACCAGCCGCCGTCCCACACCGCAACTATGCAGGACAACAGCCGATACATGATAGCACCTATTGCTGATTAGGGGAAAAATGCCTGGATTTGGGTACTGTTTCCCTAATCCGGCACACCCCCGGGTCATTTCTTGTACGCCTGCTAAATATCCCCAGCGCACCCTAGAACGCTTTCCTTACCCCCGGTAGGTGTACACCTTGGTCCCCAGGGGGATGGTGGAGTATATCCAGTAGGCGTGATCGATGGTGAGGCGCACGCACCCCGCGGAGATGTTCACGCCCATGGCCCCCTCCATCACGTTGAAGGTCCCTTCGTAATACGTGACGGAGTGCATCAGGTAGTCCCCGTAGAACTGGGTGTAGTAGTAGCAGGTGTACCCGTGGCCGAAGCTGTACCCCTTACCGGTCACCCGGTACTCGCCCAGCACCGTGGGGGAATAGGGCGCGCCGGTGGAGCACTGCCAGAAATGGCGAAGCGTCCAGCTGCCCTTTGAGCCATAGAAGATGCCTATGCGGTTGTTGCGGGTGTCCACCATGATCAGCCAGTTGGTGTCGCTGTAGAAACTTTGGGCCTTGCGAGTCATCACCATGGCGGGAGAGCTGGAGGACGCCACACCCTCGGCGCTGAAGGTGCACGCGATACCGTAGGGGGTCTGCTTGCCGGTCATCATGTCGCCGGAGGGGCCGTAGCAATAGTAGCTCCCGTCGGAGCCCTTGTACCAGCCGGTGTACATGGCGCCGGAGGATTGCAGGTAGTACCACTTGCCGCCCACCTTGATGTGGCCAGTCTGCATGACGCCGGTCTCAGGGTCAAGGTAGTACCAGGTGCCGCCCACCTTCTGCCAACCGTAGTCCATGGCGCCGTCGGATCCGTAGAGGTACCAGCTGCCGCCGCGCTTCACCCAGCCGGTGGCCATGGCGCCGGAGGACTGCAGGTAGTAGGTCTTGCCGCCCCTTACCAGCTCACCGGTCTGCATGACGCCGGCGGAGTCGAAGAAATACCACTTCCCGTTGATCTTCTGCCAGCCGGTGACCGCATGCCCCACAGGGGACACGTTAGGCGAGTAATAGGACCAGGTGCCGTCGGCGTACTTCACCCAGCCTGTGACCATGGCACCGGAACTCTTGAAATGATAGTAGCGGCCGCCCACCTTGGTCTTGCCCACGGCCATGACTCCGTCAGAGGGGCTGAGGTAGTACCAGACGCCGCCCCGCTTCATCCAACC
>JAQXQN010000189.1 GCA_029101185.1 Eggerthellales bacterium
TGTTTCGCGGTGGTGGCCGGCGGCGGGCTAGCCCTGCTGTTTATCATGTGGTTCGAGGTCATCAGTCACCTGCACCCCACCCAGATGCTGCTGTGCTACAGCTGCGCCGCGGTGGGCCGGGTCTGCATCATCTGGCTATGCGGGGGCCTAAGCCCCGACAGGCTCTGGGTCTGCGTCTTTGCCATCACCATCCTGGCGGTGGCCACTCTCTCCCGCGCCCGCCTGCACGTCCCCGAAACCACTCCGCAGTCCAGCCCGCAAACCAGCCCCCACGCCGTCCATAAACCCGCCGCAACATCCGCCTCCTCTCTCGCCCCCGAAGTACGCTGCGCATTTCCCCTGCGGCCCTTGCTGGTGGTGGTCTCCGGCACCGTCGCCCTGTCCTTCACCCTGGCCGCCATCTCCAACACCTGGGGCATCAATGGCAATCCCGGCGTGCTCATCGCATCGGCCGGCGTGGTGGCCCTCATCCTCATGAAAGGCGAATTCTTCGAGTTCAAATGGCTCTGGCAGGGCGCCGTGGCCTTCATGACCGCCAGCGTGACCGTGTTTCTGCTGGTAGGCGGTTTGCCCAACTCATTTCCCGGGCTGCTGGCCTGCGTGGCCTATGAACTCTGTCTCATGCTCATGTACTCCATCCTCTCTGACCTGGTCTACCGCAGTTTCTACAACCCCACCTTCCTCTTCTCCGTGGAGATTGCCGTGGCGCTTTCCGCGGGACACATCGGGGATTCCCTTGCGGCGAAGTGTGCTGGGCTGATTCCCCAACAATCCACCCTGGTACTGGCGACCCTTTGCGCTGTGGTCTGCGGACTGTTTGCCTTGGCCTGCATCAACGCCTTCGCCAAGCGAGGGCTTGAGGATGCCTGGGCCGCCCTGATGCGCAAGCCGGTCGCCCAGGATATGGACCTGCTTCTTGAACGCTCCCGGCTTGGGCTGCGCTGTCATGAACTGGCCCAAGAGGCGGGCCTGTCCCGCAGGGAGGAAGAGGTGCTGGTGCTGCTGGCCCAGAAGAAAAAACCCTCCCTCATTGCCAAGCAGCTGGTCATAGAGGTGAGCACCGTCAACACCCACAAGAAGCACCTGTACCAGAAGCTGGACGTCCATTCCGCCAAGGAGCTGCAACAGCGCATCGGCAGCGTGGAGGAGGACTAAGCGTGCTCAGCCAAGCGGTGATTGCCTATCTGTTCTTCGGGGGCACCGGCGGCGGCGGTGCTGTGGTCCTTTCCGTATTAGGGCTCGCTTCCCCCCGATGGGCCGTACACCCCACAGGCGGTGCGGACAAGGACTATTCGTCATTGTTCTTTCCTGCCTATGTTGCCGCACTGGGCTGCTTGGCCCTTGGCCTTGCCTGTCTCTGCGCGGATTTGGGCAGGCTTGATCGCATCCTGCTGCTTCTGTTTAATCCCACGGTAAGTTTCATCTCCCTGGGCGTGTTCGCGCTTTTGATAAACCTCCTGCTCACCGCCTTGATTGCCGGCATCTGGAAGGGAGTTGCCCCAGGATGCGTACGCAGGCTTTCACCCGGCGGCTTCCTTGTAGCCCTTAGGGTCCTCTTGGGGGCAAATCTCTGCGCCGGGCTGGTGGTTGCCCTCTACACGGGGCTGTTTCTTGCGTCAATTCCGGCCGTTCCCCTTTGGAGCACCTGCTGGCTGCCTGTGGTGTTTGTCGTCTCGTCTCTATCCTGCGGCATTGCCCTGGTTATGGTCTGCGCCCAGGTATCCAACGCCTGGGTTGCGTTCACTTCGACAATTGCCAGACTAAGCCGTATTGACCTGGCCCTTATTGGTGGAGAGGCCTTGGCCATGCTTCTGGTGATAATAAGCGTCCACCAGGGTGCGGACCCATCCACCGCCACCTGGCAAGCGGCCCAGGATTCTCTAGGTGCGCTGCTTATCCCCATTCCATCCTCCAACCTTGTAGCGGTGCTGTTTTGGACGGGATTTGTGGGCGCAGGCCTGTGCTTTCCTGTACTACTCAACCTGGTCAGCCTTGCCGTTAGAAAGAATCCTCCCCGCATTCTTTTTTTCATGTTGCAGGCGGCGGTGCTGCTTGGCGGGCTTATCATGCGGTTCTGTATAGTACAGGCAGGTTTCCAACCGTCCCTGATAGCGATAGGAGCCCTGTGATGTTTCCCTTTGAGGTGGACCAAAACTCCGACGCCCCCATCTGGTTACAGCTGAGGCAACGGCTCATCTACCTGATTGACACCGGATACTTCAAGCCCGGCGATCAGCTGCCCACTGTGCGCGGCCTGGCAACGGAGGTGTCCATCAACTACAACACCGTCAACAAGGCGTACCTGAGCCTTGCTGCAGATGGATACATCGAGTCCACCCGAGGCCGAGGCGCCTTCGTGGCGGATCTCTACGACGAAGACCAGGACATCGGCAAGGAGGCCGACACCGTCTTGGACGACTGCATCAACACCTGCCTGTGCCTGGGCATGTCCCTTGAGGACATATCGTCGCGTATGGCCAGGCGAATTGCCCGGTTCAAACGGGAAAACTCCGCCGAGGCCGACCCCGACAATCTGGTCCACCTTGACAGGACCCCCCAATCCCGCAGACATACCGGGGCCTGACGGCCGTCCTTCACCGCACCCGGACCCGCCGGCCTGCACACTTCGCCACCCGGCCTACACATTTCGCACCACCGCACCACCCAGGAGCGCCACATGACACCATTTCGCACCAAAAGCCGCAACGCCGCCCAGATCAACGCCCGCCTTGCCGCCGCAGGGCTCTCCCCTGCAGAGATTGCCTCCCTGCAGACCACCGGAGGGTTTGGGGCAGACCCCTTTGGCCTTGAGTCCGGCACCCATCTGCTCACCGACGTGTCCGCTCAGCCAAAGGGGGAACGGGCTTCGGACTTTGGCGTGTTTCTGTTCTCCTTTGTGGTGTTTGCCCTGGTGTACTCCCTGATTAGCGCTGGCGTTGCCGCGCTTGCGGGGGCTTACGGCTTTCTTGCCATCGGGACAGGCCTGCTGTGCGCCGCCCTCATGACCATGTCGGTGCACATTGCCCAGCAATGGGAGAAGGTGGTGGTCCTGCGCCTGGGCAAGTTCAACCGCGTCTCGGGGCCGGGCCTGTTTTGGACCATCCCCATCATCGAGCAAAACGCCATGCGGGTGGACTGCCGCGTACGGGTCACCGCATTCGGAGCCAAGGAGACCCTGACCTCGGACATCGTACCCCTTGATGTGAACGCGGTGCTCTACTGGATGGTGTGGGACGCGAAGGCCGCCTGCACCGAGGTGGGGGACTTCTCCCGGGCTGTGGGCCTTGCCGCCCAAACCGCCCTGCGCGACGCCATCGGCCGGGCCACCGCCGCCGAGGTCACCATCCGCCGCCAGCAGCTTGACCGGGAGCTCAAGCGGGTGCTTGAAGATAAGGTTGCCCCCTGGGGCGTCACGGTGCTGTCCGTGGAAATCCGCGACATCCTGCTTCCTAAGGAGCTGCAGGACGCCATGTCCAGTGAGGCCCAGGCGGAGCAACGCAAGAAGGCCCGCCTGATTCTCATGGAGGCCGAGCAGGACATCTGCGACATGCTGGATGAAATGGGCAAGACCTACCAGGATAACGACGCCGCTTTACGCTTGAGGGCCATGCACCTGCTCTACGAATCCGTCAGAGAAACCGGCGGCACCGTGGTGGTGCCCAGCTCCTTCAGCGAAGGTTTTGGCGATGTGCTCGGAGACTCCCTCAAATCAGGCATCCCGGGTCTCAAGTAGGGCGAAACGTCTCGGTCTCTCGGCAGCAGGCCCGCTGGGCGTCGATAGTCAACACAGCATGCCGCTGCTCGTTTGCTTCATCCTGCCTCCAGCATTACGTATTCTGAAAATAGAATAGGTTGACGAGAAATTGTCCTATGGCAATTGTTGATTGTCTTACGATTAGTTGCTATCTTCACCTCAACGGAAACCGTGAGAATCATCGGGTTTCACCTGGGATTATTCTGTCATGGAACAGTCTCTTGCTTGCATTATTACCCGTACTCTTTCGCGGCTTTCCTAACGGTTTGGTGTACATGAGGGTTGGGAGAGACTCTCGTGTACAGGGCACGGCGGGTTCTAACACGTATAAGACCCACCGAGCTTTCCGCGTCAAGAGGAGGAGACACATGTCAGGTACCAACAACCTGCAGGGCGGGCTCACTCGAAGGAGTTTCCTGAAGACCACAGCGGCGGCTGCCACCGGTGCTGCGGCCATGGCAACTCTATCGGGATGCTCATCCCAGCCCGCCGCATCGGGCCCGGCCGGAGAATATGCTCCTGGCCAACCCCAAAATGAAGGAGAGCAAATTTTTCGTGGCGTCTGCAGGCCCAACTGCTTCGGATTCTGCCATCTGAACATCCATGTCCGTGACGGTAAGGTGGTCAAGACTTCCCGAGCCCCCTACAACGAAGGCTGCTATGACCGCATCTGCCAGCGCGGCCTGTCCCATGTGCACCGTATCTACGACCCCGAGCGTGTGGCCTACCCCATGCGCAGGGCGGAGGGCACGGACCGTGGCGCCGGCGAATGGGAACGGCTGTCTTGGGATGAGGCCCTCACCGAGGTAGCCGACAAGATCACCAGCATCCAGAACCAGTACGGCCAAAGCGCCGTTGCCTTCCTGACCCAGTCCGGCAATCAGTCCGGCTGCATCACCAGCGCATACAGCCGCCTGATTAACCTGATCAATGCCAGCAACATCTCCCCCTGCCTGGACATGGGCAGCTTTTACGGCATGACTGCCATGACCGGCTATACCATCAACAGCATGCTTGGCCTGCATATGTGGGAAGGAAACGAGCCCACCGACGCCAAAAACGCCAAGACCATCATGGTCTGGGGCGCCAACATCACCGATGCCCAGGTTCAAAACTGGCACCTGATCAAGGAGGCCATGCAGGGCGGCACCAAGCTGGTGGTTGTCGATCCCACCTTCACCCAGATTGCTGGCAAGTCTGACAAATGGGTACCCATCCGTCCCGGTGCCGACACTGCGTTGAAGTACGGCCTGATGAACGTGATTCTAGAAAAGAACGGGCAGGACGAAGCATACCTACGCGACCACACCGTGGCTCCCCTGCTAGTTCGCTCTGACACCGGCATGTTCCTGCGCCGCTCCGATACCGGTGTGGCCCCCGTTGCCACCGGGGTGATCAACCCCACCACTGGGGCCGAAGTCATGGACGACCCCTTTATGGTACTCGTCGACGGCACCCTGGTAGAGCTGCGTGATGGTGTCATGCCCGCCATAGAAGGAACCTATGACCTGGAAGGTGTCTCCTGCACCACCGCATGGAACATTCTTAAGGCCGAGATTCTCAAATTCCCCCCACAGACCGTCTCCGAGTTGACCGAGGTCCCCGTTGACGACATCTACGCCCTGGCGGATATCTGCATGGACGGCCCCGTGTATCACTACGAGGGCTACGGCCCCCAGGCCTACAACAACGGTGCCCACACCACCATGGCAGGCCTGACCCTGTGTGCCCTCACCGGCAACCTAGGCAAGCCCGGGGCATCCTATGGCGCC
>JAQXQN010000190.1 GCA_029101185.1 Eggerthellales bacterium
AAATCGACCGCCAAGATGCAGGATCTCATTAAGGAAGTCCGCGTTCCCGTGGAGGAAGTGACGGAAATCCGTAATGGCCGCCGCGTCAAGAGCCAGCGCAAGGTATATCCCGGCTACGTGATGATCCGTATGATCGAGACGCCGGAAAGCTGGTATCTGGTGCGTAACACGCGCGGCGTGACCGGCTTTGTTGGCCCCGATGGTAAGCCCGTGGCTCTGACGGAGCAGGAGGTTGAGAACATGCTCAATCCTGCGCCTGTGGGCCTGGAGTGCAATCTGGCAATCGGCGAAGACGTTCGCATTGTGGCTGAGGGTAGCTTGCATAACTTTCCTGGTACCATTGTCGAGGTGGATTCCATTCTCGGCCGCGTGAAGGTTCACGTACAGATGTTCTTTAACCGCACGGTGGACGAGTGGTTCAACATCGAGGACGTGGAGCGCCGGGAGGAGTAACCTGTTCCTGGTACGTTCGCACTGAATTGCAGCCTCCCGCAAGGGCGGCTTTGAGTAAGGCAACCCCGGTTGCCGTTTACCCGTGCGCGGAAAGGTCTCTGCGCACAGCGTGGGAGGAAGTTGACAGCTTCCGCGTGACCACATTGTTTAGGAGGTGCCATTCAAATGGCCAAGAAAATTACTGCTTTCATCAAGCTGCAGGTTGCTGCCGGCAAGGCTAATCCCGCTCCGCCTATCGGTCCCGCTCTGGGCCAGCACGGCGTGAACATCCCTGGCTTCTGCAAGGAGTTCAACGAGCGTACCAAGAACGACGTCGGTCTGGTGATTCCCGTTGTCATCACCGTGTACTCTGACCGTACTTTCTCTTTCATCACCAAGACCCCTCCGGCTCCCGTGCTGATCAAGAAGGAGCTGGGCCTGGAGACCGCTTCTGCCCGCCCCAACCGCGACAAGGTTGGCCAGCTGACCAAGGAGCAGGTTCGCAAGATTGCTACCATCAAGATGCCCGACCTGAATGCCACCAGCATCGAGGCTGCCATGAGCATGGTGGCCGGTACCGCTCGCAGCATGGGCGTTACGGTGGAGGAGTAATCCGCGTCACAGGGCGTCCTGAAGCGAGCATCGCAGCACGGACGTCATTCCAGGGGGCTTGCCCCCAGATCAATGTGGGAGGACGTAGCGCCGTTATTACCACTGGGAGGAAAGTATAATATGAAGCATGGTAAGAAGTACCAGGACAGCGTAAAGCTGATTGACCACCTGAATCAGTATGATCCCGATCAGGCCTGCGATCTGGTTGTGAAGACCGGCAAGGCCAAGTTCGACGAGACCGTTGAAATCTCCGTGCGCCTGGGCGTTGATCCCCGTCATGCGGATCAGCAGGTGCGTGGCGCGGTTGTTCTGCCCCATGGCACTGGCCGCTCCATCCGCGTGCTGGTCATCGCCAAGGGTGCCAAGGCTGACGAAGCCGCTGCTGCCGGCGCCGACTACGTGGGTGCTGAGGACATGATCGCCAAGATCCAGCAGGAAAACTGGTTCGATTTCGATGTCTGCGTTGCCACCCCTGACATGATGGGTCTGGTTGGCCGCATCGGTCGTGTTCTGGGCCCCAAGGGCCTGATGCCTAACCCCAAGAGCGGCACCGTCACCATGGACGTGACCAAGGCCATCAACGAGATTAAGGCTGGTAAGGTGGAGTATCGTCTGGACAAGACCGCGATCATCCACTGCCCCATCGGCAAGGTTTCCTTCGGCGCTCAGAAGCTGCAGGAGAACCTGACCGCTCTGATGGAAGCTATCAACAAGGCCAAGCCCGCCGCCGCGAAGGGCACCTATGTGCGCTCCCTGTACCTGAGCAGCACCATGGGCCCCTCTGTGCGTGTGAACCCCCTGAAGTTCTAATTCCTGACCATATCCTATATAAGCCGCTCCCAAGCTTGGGAGCGGCTTTTTTCGGCGCGAAGCGCAGAAGGGGTCTAGGGACGATGTCCCCCGGCTGGGGGGGTGGGGGATGAAATCCCCCAACGTTTCCCGCGAGCAGCAGTCACGGCCAAGCAGCCAGGGAGAGAGCGCGATATGACACGGAGGCGGGCCAGTGTATTTTTATTGTTCTAAAGCGCAAAAGCTCTTGCAATTTTCGTGCCGTTCAGGCATACTATGCACATGGTACAAAAAATGACCACCGGGCAAAAAACGTCCCAGTTATCGTAGGGCTTGTCCGG
>JAQXQN010000191.1 GCA_029101185.1 Eggerthellales bacterium
GGCAAAGTTGCCATGAAGCTTGCCAAGAAGGCTGGCATGAACGTTCGCCAGGTCATCACCGGCGAGGAGATCAAGTACGACCCCAACGGCGAGGACAATAAGCGCGGCCTGGCAGGCGCTGTGGCCATGTACCATGTGGCAGCGGCCGCTGCCCGCGCAGGTAAGACCCTTGATGAAGTGGCCGACATCTGCCAGCGCTACGCCGACAACATGGCCTCTATCACCGTCAAGACCACCGATGCCACCCATCCTCAAAACGGCATGTCCTTTGGCGACCTTGGCGAAACCGATCAGATGGAGATTGGCGCTGGCCAGCACGGAGAAGGCGGCGGCACCCGGGTTCCCATGGAAAGCGCCCATGGCACCATTGCCCTGATTGCTCCTAAACTAGTTGAGGCTACGGGCCTGGCCGCCGGCGACAAAGCCTTTGTCATGGTCAACGGATGCGGTGCCACCACCATGATGGAGATGCTCATCCTGTACAAAGAGGCTGTGGAGTACCTGGAGTCTCTTGGCGTTACCGTGGTTGCCCGCATGGTGGGCGAGATCCTCACCGTTCAGGAAGCCGCCGGCTTCCAGCTCAACTTTGCCAAGTGGGACGACGAGATTGAGGCCCTGTGGAACACCCCGGCCCACACCCCTGCCCTCATGCTTGACTAGAACGAAGCGTGCAACACGAAGCCTGCGGCGCTTCCGCAGACAGGACGCTTCGCCATCCGTAGCGGGGCAGGACGCTTCGCCATCCGAGAGAAAGGCTTTTCATGTCTGCCGAATACATGCACATTGGCATCCCCGTGGTCAACAAGAAGCCCGGCATGGTCTATGCCGATTGGGGCGGGTTCTGGGTCAACGAAAGCGTGGACGAGCACGACTACAAGATCGAGTACCTGAAGTTTGAGGACGGGACCATTTTCCCCGAGATTCTCGCCAAACAGCCTCATGTGGCGTACAAGGTTGACGATATGACTCCCTATCTGGCCGACGCCGACCGAGTGATTTTTGGGCCCTATGACCTGGGCGCCGACAAGCTGGCTTTCATCATCAAGGACGACGCCATCGTCGAGCTTTACCAATCGGGCGAATAGCGTATAGCCGGCGCGCATAGTGTTACCGCCCGCCGGCCCATCGAATGGCACTCTGCCAATCGGACGAATAATCCGCCAATCAGGCGATGCCAAGGCGGCATTGGTACTACAATCCAGGTGAAACCCTACGCCGATGCCAACACCTTCCGGCATCGCCTGTCTTTTAGCAAAGGAGCCGTCCATGATCCGCATCCTCACCGACTCAACTTCCTCCATTCCGCCACAACTCCGATCTGACCTGGGGATTGACACCATTAGCCTCCATGTCAATTACAACGGCCAGGAATTTGAAGAAGCCACCATGGACTTGGACGCCTTCTACGCGGACATTTACGACATGAAGAACAATCCGCCTACCTCAAGCCAGCCCTCACCTGCTGCCACCTCCGCGTACCTGGAGGAGGCCGCCACCGCAGGCGACCAGGTGATTGCCACCTGCCTGTCAAGCCGCATGTCGGGGACCTTCGAAAGCGTGGTCAGCATCGCTGCCCAGGTCAAGGAACGCCACCCCCAGTTCACCTACGCCGTCATCGACAGCACCACCAACTGCATGGAGCTGGGCTTGCCCGTAATCGCCGGCGCCCGGCAGCGCAACCAAGGCGCCACCTTTGACCAGTGCGTGGCCGCAATCCGCGACGCCATCCACAGTACTCGGTTCCTCTTCGCCCCCGAATCCCTGAAATTTCTTGAGGCAGGCGGCCGCATCGGCAAGGCCGCGGCCCTCCTGGGAAGCCTGGTGAAAATCTCCCCGGTGCTGACGGTGAAGGACGGGACAGCCGAGACCTTCGCCAAGGTCCGCACCTACAAGAAAGCCCTGGATAAGATTGTCGAAGCGTACCGGGCCGACACCGAAGGCCTTGGCCGCGCTGGCGCCGAGGCCCTTGGCTTGACCGATCTGGTGGTCCACTACATTGGCAGCCGTACCCCGGCAGAACAGTGGGCCCGGGATGTCATTGAGCCCTTGGTGGGACGAAGCGTGCTGGTCACCCCCGCAAGCCCGGTGATTGGCGTGCACGTGGGACCTGCCATGGGAATCGCCTGGCAGTGCGCGCGTCCCATCCCCGGCAAGTTTGAGGCCATTGTCCCTGAGGTGGTGGTGAGCGCGTAAGCGCGGTTTGCAAGCGCATGGCGCGTGGCGCGTATCTTCCAGCGGCCTGGACCGTGGACGTTTTCGACGATTGGGAGTCCAAACGGGGCTGCCGTGGACAAAATCGACGATTGGGAGACCAAATCCAGGCCTCAGATGGACGTTTTCGACGATTGGGAGACAAGAATGGACGTTTCAGACGATTGGGAGACAGAAAACGTCTCCCAATCGTGCAAAACGTCCAGGAGGCCCACCAAATGTCTCCCAATCGTTCAAAACGTCCACGCGCTGCACCTGCGCCCACTTGCGTCACCTTCGCCCACGCGCGTGGAATTCACGCATACGGGCACACGGAAATCCCATCGCTTGAACACAGGCTTAGACGGGTCAGCCACCAGCAAGCACCCTGGTTCACGGACGCCTGCATGTCAAAACCCTGGTAGGTCAAGGCCCTGGCACAACAGGGCCCTGACCTATTATGCCCCTGGCGCGCTCACGCGCCAGGGCGCAACCTATTTCCATTCCTCTGCTTGAAAGCGTGCCCGAGGCCTGGGCCGCACCCGCTTAGGGGCGCGCCTTGTGCTCAAAGCGCGCCCGCAACCTGGGACACACCCTACGCCTCAGGAGCACGCTCCTCCTCAACCACCAAAGGCACAAACTGGAAGGTGGTGCAATCCACCAGGCCTTTGTTAGTCAAGCGCAACTCGGGAAGACAGGCCAGAGACAGCAGACCCATAGTCATGAATGGCGAAGGCATGCTGCATCCTATCTCTGCCCAGGCCTTTGCCAATCCGGCCGCCTGCTCAGAAATCACCTCAAGCGGGGCATCAGACATCAGACCAGCAACGGGAAGCTTGGCAAGACCGCGCACTTCGCCATCGCAGACAGCCACTGCGCCACCGCCGCATTCAATAAGAGTATTGGCCGCCAGGGCCATATCCTTGTCGTTGCTACCCACCACCAGCAGGTTGTGGGCATCGTGGGCAACGGTCTGGGCCAGCGCGCCACGAATCCCAAATCCGGTGGTGAATCCATAGCCGAAAGAACCGGTCCCGTGGTGTCTCTCAAACACGAAACACTTAAGAATGTCCTGTTCAGGAACGGATACCAACTTCCCGTCCACCACGGGCACCCGCAGATGGCGCTCGTAGTTGCCCACTCGGGCAGGAATGGCCTCCATAACCCGCACCGTGGCAGCGTCGCCCTCCACGGGATTTCCACCGCCGTCAACTGCGGGAATGGCAAAGCTCTCCGGAGTGATCACCTGTCCTGGCGCCATGTGCATGGTATGGGTAATCCAATCGGGATAGGACGCTTCGGCAACCGTGAAAAGTGGCGAACCGTCCTTGGCCACCAGGTCGCCGTCGATCATCACCAAAGACACGTTAAAATCCGTCAGGTTGTCCAACAGCACCAAGTCGGCGCACTTGCCAGGGGCCACGGCACCGAGTTCATTGTCCATGTGGAAACAGGTGGCGGTGTTTATGGTAACCATCTGGATGGCGGTGATTGGGTCGATACCCTCCTGGACCGCCCGTCGCAGGATGTGATCAAGATGACCCACGGTGGTCAAGGTGTGAGGATGGGTGTCGTCCGAGATCAAGCAGCAAAAACGGGTGTCAAGATTTCCTTGGGCAATGGCAGGGGCCAAATCATGCAGGTCATGCCAGGCAGAACCCTCGCGAAACTTCGCGTACATCCCCAAACGGATTTTGGCAAGGGCGTCTTCCGCTCGGGTGGACTCGTGGCAGGAGCGCACGCCGGAAGCCACGTAGGCGTTGAGACCTCGGTCCGTCTCTGGAATGGAGTAATGGCCGGTGATGCACTTGTCCGCCTGAAGGGTGGCGCTCATCTCGCCGAGGGGATGATCCGCGCCGGCAAGCACGCCGGGGAAGTTCATCATCTCACCAAGGCCCACTACGCTGTCCCAATCCATGGTTTCCCGGACCTCATCAGGGCCAATGGCAGAACCCGTGTCTTCAAAACCGGGCACGGCGGGCACGCAGGAGGGCGTAGTGACCATGGCCTTGAGGGGCGTGCGCTTGGAATCCTCCACCATGACCTGTACGCCGGCGAGTCCCACCACGTTGGCCACCTCATGGGGATCCCAGTAGATGCCCGTGGTGCCATGGGGAACCACGGCCTTGCCGTATTCGGCGGCACCCATCATCGAGGACTCGATGTGGATATGTCCGTCCAAAAAACCAGGGGCAAGATAGCTGCCCTGGGCGTCAATCACTAGGGTGTCGGGACCAATACAGTGCCCGGCATCCGCCCCCACGTACGCGATGCGCCCACAGGAAATGGCAACATCAATGCCCTCCTGAATCTCGTGGGTGCACACGTTGACCAGTTTCGCGCCCCGAATCACCGTTTCGGCGGGTTGCTGGCCCTGGGCCACCGCGATAAGCGTCTTGTTGCACTCCCACAGCGGCTGTTTGCAGAACTTGTTGATCATACACGCCCCTTTCTCCTGCCGGCTGGCCACTTCTCCTGCCGGCTGGCCACTTCACCTGCCGGCTGGCCACTTCACCTGCCGGCTGCTTTCTCCTGCCGGCTGGCCACTTGG
>JAQXQN010000192.1 GCA_029101185.1 Eggerthellales bacterium
TGGATATCTGCGGCGAGTGCCACCCTAACGGCGGACAGGAAATGGTTGCGTAGTCAATCCGTTCTTTCCCGTTCAGGCATGGTGGTAGGCGTGATGCCAGTGTCACACCGCCGGTGACGGGTGATTCGTGCGTGCATTTCCGTCAAAAAAAGCGACCCTGCAGTAATGCGGGGTCGCTTTTGTTTTTGACAAAGCACCCAGAGAGGGGTTTTTGGCGAAGCGTCCAGGCTGGCTACGCTCGGGCGACTCCGCTATCTCGGGCCGCTTGGGCCACGGCTGCGGCCACGGTGGGGGCAACCCGGGGGTCAAAGGCGCCAGGGATGATGTTAGTAGAGGAAATCTCCTGGTCAGGAATGAGTCCGGCAATGGCGTAGGTGGCGGCCACCATCATATCTTCGTTGATATCGGAGGCGCGTACGTCCAGAGCACCGCGGAAGATTCCTGGGAATGCTAGCACGTTGTTGATCTGGTTGGGGAAGTCCGACCTACCTGTCGCAGCAACAGCTGCGCCTGCGGCCAGTGCAACATCGGGCATGATTTCAGGCACCGGGTTGGCCATGGCAAACACGATGGGATCCTTGGCCATGGACTGGATCATTTCGGCAGACACGAGGTTAGGCGCGCTGACGCCCACGAACACGTCGGCACCCACCAGCATCTCCGCAAGGCTTCCCTGCCTGCGGCTGAGGTTGGTAACCTTGGCCATCTGGGCTTGAGGTTCGGTCATGTTAGGATGGCCTTCGTAGAGGGCACCAAAGCGGTCCACCATGATGATGTCCTTCACGCCCATCTTAAGCATGTGCTTGGCGATGGAGATGCCCGCAGCGCCGGCGCCGGAGAAGACCACCTTGGCGTCCTCGAGGGTGCGGCCGGTGTATTTGATGGCGTTGATCAGGGCAGCGCAGGCAACCACGGCGGTGCCGTGCTGGTCATCATGGAACACGGGGATGTCGCAGGCCTCCTTGAGTTTGGCCTCAATCTCAAAGCAACGAGGCGCGGCAATATCCTCCAGGTTGATGCCGCCAAAGGACCCGGCAAGCAGCGAAACGGTATGGACAATCTCGTCAACATCCTTGCTGCGGATGCACAGGGGGAAGGCGTCCACGCCGGCGAACTCCTTGAACAGGACGCATTTGCCCTCCATCACGGGCATACCGGCTTCAGGGCCAATATCGCCAAGGCCAAGCACCGCGGTGCCGTCGGTGACAACTGCTACCAGGTTGCCCCGGCGGGTGTAGGTGTAGGACAGGTCCACGTCTTTGGCGATCTCCAGGCAGGGCTCGGCCACGCCAGGGGTGTAGGCCACAGCCAGCTCCTCGGGGGTGGTGACCTTTGCGCGGCTGGTGACTTCTAGCTTGCCCTGCCAGGCGCGGTGCTGCGCGAGGGCGAAGGCCTTCTTGTCCAGGGGATTATCTACAGATGCGGTCATGGCTGCTCCTATTTGGCCAGGCCGTCCACGTAGGCAACCAGCTCGCCTACGGTGGTCAGGCCCTCGGGCTCGCCGAAGTCAATGCCCATGCGGTCCTCAAGGTTGCAGATCATCTCCACCATGTCGAGAGAGTCCACATGCAGGGACTCGAAGGTGGAGTCCTCGGTGACCTGGCTGGGGTCAACATCCATGACCTCGTTGATGATGTCCTTGAAAATGTCGATGGTGGCCATAGTTGATCCTTTCTTGCGTGGCGAGGGTTCGCGGATTGCGGGCGCATGCCTGTGCGGTCATGGCCCGGGGCCGCGGCTCGGTGGTTGCGGCTTGTAGCAGGTGCATTCTACTCCATGGTGGCAGGGGTGCGCTCCTGGGGTCCTCGGGTGCACCTAATCGCCGCACCTGGGCCGCACCAGGGTTGCAAATTTGCCGCAGCTGGGCAGCACCTGCCCACGGAAACTTCGCGAAGATGCACGGTTCCTTATGGGTGGCGTCCCCCTTGACGTACAATTACCCAGATTGCCCAAGGCAGTATCTATCGCATGTACGGTAGGGCGCCTCGGGCATACACCCATACCGTTACTGACCGAAAGGGGTTCTTCATGCCTGAAGGCTACAAGTACAAGCGCGTGCTTCTCAAACTCTCTGGTGAGGCTTTGATGGGGGAGGCGGGCTATGGAATTGACCCCAATGTGGTCCACGGCCTTGCGGAGGAGATCAAGGAGATTGTTGACGACGGCGTTCAGGTGGCGATCACCGTAGGCGGCGGCAACATCTTCCGCGGTCTGGCAGGCAGCGCCAGCGGCATGGACCGCGCCCAGGCAGACTACATGGGTATGTTGGCCACCGTCATGAACGCCCTGGCTCTCCAGGACGGGCTGCAGCGCCACGGCGTGGACTCCCGGGTCCAGTCCGCCATCGAGATGCGCCAGGTAGCGGAGCCCTATATCCGCCTGCGGGCCATCCGCCACATGGAAAAGGGCCGGGTGGTCATCTTTGCCGCCGGCACCGGCAACCCCTATTTCACCACCGATACCACTGCCGCCCTGCGCGCCAATGAGATCAACGCCGACGCGGTGATGAAGGCTACCAAGGTAGACGGCATCTACGATTCCGACCCCGCCAAGAACCCCAACGCCAAGCGCTACGATCGCATCAGCTATCTGGAGGTCCTGACCAAGGAGCTTAACGTGATGGACGCTGCTGCCGTGAGCCTGTGCAAGGACAACAGCATGCCGCTGCTGGTGTTCGATATGACCAAACCCGGCAACATCAAGCGCATCCTGAAGGGAGAGCCCGTAGGCACCGTGGTGTACTAGGCACGGTAGCAGGCGCATAGGCATTCAGGGGCGAAGCGTCCTAGGCGCAAGGCCTCGGTTGCCTGCTTTGCCTCCATTCCGGGGCCAGTCCTGGGGGACAATCGCCTTCGGCTGCATTATTATGGAGCCGAGCATAGCAAGACCGCGGCGTGGCCGCATGAGAGATTGGAAGCAACATGATCGACGAAATCATGCTCGAAACCGAAGAGCACATGGAGAAGGCCATCTCCGGGCTGAAGGTTGCCTTTGGCGGTGTGCGTACTGGCAGTGCAAATCCCATGCTGCTTGACCGCATCAAAGTGGAGTACTACGGCACCATGACCCCCATTAACCAGATGGCTGCCATCAAGGTCCCCGATCCCCATCTGCTCACCATTGAGCCCTGGGACAAGTCCACCCTCAAGGCCATCGAGCGGGCCATCAACGAGTCTGACCTGGGCCTGAACCCCAGCAACGATGGCATGATCATCCGCCTGCCCATCCCCATGCTCACTGAGGAGCGCCGTCGGGAGTTCGTCAAGCAGTGCAAGGACTACGCGGAGCACGCTCGTGTGGGCATTCGCAAGGCCCGTCAGGACGCCAACGCCCGCATCGACAAGGCCAAGAAGGCATCTGAGATTTCTGAGGATGACGCCGCTCGCGCCAAGGAGAAGGTCCAGAAGCTGACCGACAAGAACATCGCCACCGTTGACGAGCTGTTCAAGAAGAAGGAATCCGACCTGATGACCGTGTAGCGGATATACATCGGCTCCGGTATTGCACCATATACACAATGGCGAAGCGTGCTGCCCGGCACGCTTCGCCATTTTTATCGGCATATGTGGGTTAAGCGGCAGCAGAGCTACCCGCCCGGCCGCTCGCGTCAGCCCAATGGGCGCATCAGCCCTGCAGATGCGAGACCGGCCGCGCTAGAAATCGAGCGGCTACTCCTTGCCGTTCCAGCAGTAGGTGCACAGGCGCTCTGGGTCAATGCCGATGGCCTCGATCATGCCCTCAAGGGACTGGAACCGCAAAGAGTCAAAGCCCATTTCGTCGCAGATGGACTTGAGCAGGCATTTTCCACGCTCGGTGGAGGCGTCCGCATACTCGTCAAGGTGCTTCTGGCCCTCGTCGCCCTCAAGCTCCTGGACCTTCCTGCGGGCGATCAGCTCCATTTCGGAGCGGGAGGTGGAGAAGTTCAGGTACTTGCAACCGTACATGATGGGCGGGCATGCGGAGCGCATGTGGACCTCTTTGGCGCCGGCGCCGTAGAGGAAGTTCACGGTTTCACGCAGCTGGGTGCCGCGGACGATGGAGTCGTCCACCAGCAGCAGCTTCTTGCCGTCAATAAGCTCGGTGACGGGCACCTGTTTCATGCGGGCCACGTGATCGCGAATCTTTTGGTTGCTGGGCATGAAGGATCGAGACCAGGTGGGGGTGTATTTCACAAAGGGGCGGCCAAATGCCTTGCCGGATTGGTTGGCAAAACCGATGCCGTGGGGCAGGCCGGAATCGGGCACGCCGGCCACGATGTCCACGTCAGGGACGCCCACCTGGGCCTCTTCGTCCCGGGCCATGATCTCACCGTTGCGGTAGCGCATGACCTCCACGTTGACGCCCTCGTAAGTGGAGTTGGGGTATCCGTAGTAGGTCCACAGGAAGGTGCAGATGCGCATCTTATCTCCCGCGGGAGCGAGGGTCTCAAAGCCCTCAGGGGTGATGCGGACCACCTCTCCAGGTCCCACCTCATAGGCGTCCTGGTAGCCCAGTTTTCCGGACACGAAGGACTCAAAGGACACGCAGTACCCGTCCTGGTCCTTGCCGATGATGATGGGCAGGCGCCCCAGCATGTCACGGGCGGCGATGATGGAGCCGTCTTCTGTCATGACCAGCAGCGTGCATGATCCGGAGATGACAGACTGGGCGTAGCGGATGCCTTCTACCAGGTCTTCTTTCTGGTTGATCAAGCAGGCCACCAGCTCGGTCTCGTTTACGTCGCCGGAGCTGAGGGACATGAACTGGTTGCCGGGTGCGGATAGGTGGGCGTCAATCAGCTGGTCGGCGTTATTGATGATGCCCACGGTGGTGATGGCGAACAGTCCAAGGTGGGAGCGGACCATGAGAGGCTGGGGGTCCTTGTCGGAGATGCAGCCGATGGCGCTGGTGCCATCGAAGGTTGCCAGGTCGTCCTCGAACTTGGTGCGGAAAGGCACGTTCTCGATGGAGTGGATGGAGCGCTGGAAGCCCTTCTCCTTATCCCATACCACCATGCCGGCACGTTTCGTACCCAGGTGGGAATGGTAGTCCACGCCAAAAAACACGTCTACCGTTACATCGCGCCGTGAGGTGGCGCCGAAGAAACCGCCCATGAAGTCTCCTACTCGGTCGTTGATGGTGTGTGCTCCTTATGCGGTTTGGCATCAGGAGCGTGGTGTCACGCAAGCACAGGTGCGCGCGGATGCACCTTGTGTAGCAAGACCGAAAAAGTATAGGCGAAAAATCCTGTTCCGCTAGGAAAAATGACAAGTGGGAGAAAACCTCACATGAAGGGATCTGGGCTGGTCTGTCGTGAGTCCGCAGGGCGAGCCTGGGTTCGGCCGTGAGTCCGCAGGGCGGGCCTGGGGCTGAGGATGTGCTATCCGTCTGGGTACGCCCCGCCCCATCAGGCCGAGGGGTTGGCATGTGGTATCCTGCAAGGTCAGTATTGCGCAAAGATGACCAAGGGAGGCGGGATGTTTCATAAGCCCCTTGACGTGATGTTTCCTCATCCTCCGGCGGGTCTGGACCCTTCGACACTTAAGGAGGAATCCGTCCCGCAGCATGTTGCCGTCATCATGGACGGCAATGGAAGATGGGCAAAAAAACGGGCATTGAACAGGCTTAAGGGCCATCAAGCGGGTATCGGCGCGGTGCGGGAGACCATCCGGGCCGCCTCGGATTGCGGCGTGAGGTTTCTGACCATCTATTCCTTTTCTACCGAGAACTGGAAGCGGCCCGCCGAGGAGGTAAGTGGGCTGATGGAGCTGTTTGCCAAGACCATGCTCGCTGAGGTGGACGGTCTGCATGAGGAAAACGTGCGGGTGCGCACCATCGGCGATATCTCCATGCTTCCCCAGGAGACCCGAGACGCCTTTGGAGCCGCCTGGGAGAAGACCAGGCACAACACCGGCATGACCCTGCTGGTTGCGGTCAACTACGGTGGCAGACAGGAGATCCTTCAGGCGGTGAACTCCCACATCCAGCGTGTGCTTGACCATGGCGAAGCGTCCTGCCCCGTGAAGCCCCTTTCGGTGGAGATGTCCTGCCCCGCAGAGCCCTACCTGACCGAGGAGGGCCTCTCTAAGCTGATGTACACCTTTGACGCTCCTGATCCTGAGCTGGTGATCAGGACTTCGGGGGAGTTTAGGGTTTCCAATTTCCTACTGTGGCAGATTGCCTATTCGGAGTTCTACGTCACCGACGTGCTGTGGCCGGATTTTGACCGGTATGAGTTCCTGCGGGCGCTGCTGAGCTATCAGGGACGCGAGCGTAGATTTGGAGCGGTGTAAATGAGTGAGCGCACGCCAAAGAGGCTGAGTCTGACCGCCCTGGTGGGCAGGATCTATGACAGCATGAAGGCCGCCCTGGTGGGAACCGGCACCAAGGCAGCAAGCTTCGCCTACGAAAAGACCCCTGACAGGTTCAAGAACGCATCTGACCTGCAGATACGCATTCGCACGGGAGTGGTGTATTTTGTGGTGTCGGTGGTGATGACCATGGCTTGCGAAGTGACCCTGGCCATTTTGCTTTCCGTCACCGCCGCCATTGCCGCCCTTGAGCTGTGCAACATGCTCAAGGAGGATGCCAAGCTGCCCAACACGGTGCTGTGCATGCTCGGTGCTGCCGCGTACCCGGCCAGCCTGATAACCTTTGATCTGGCGGGCACCGCCGTGGTCACTGCGGTGCTCGGCGCTCTGCTGCTGATCTGGTACCTCTCTGACCTGCAGATTAGGTATACGGACGTGTGCGCTACCATGTTTTCCGCCGCCTACACCGGTATGACCCTGTCCTGCCTGCTTACTATCGAGAGTACCATCCCTGGTTTTTGGGGACGCCTGGTGGTGCTGGGGGTATTTGCGGGGGTATGGCTGTGCGACAGCTTTGCATACCTGGTGGGACGCAAGATTGGCAAGCATAAGATGGCCCCGCGGATCTCTCCCAAGAAGAGCTGGGAGGGCTTTTTTGGCGGGCTGGTGGGCAGCGCCCTGATTTGGGTGGTCATCAGCTTTGTTCCCGGTGTGGAAATGTCCATCCTGCAGGCGGTGTGCTTTGGTGTGATTTGCGGCACCGCCGGCGTTTTGGGCGATCTGATGGAAAGCCGCATCAAGCGTAATTGCGGTGTTAAGGATTCCGGAACCATCATGCCTGGTCATGGCGGGTTCCTTGACAGGACCGACTCCATGTTTGTGGCATCTCCCACGGCGTTGGCCCTGCTGGTGATCGGAGGATGCATTCATGTCATGTGATAATCGTCCCGCCGCTGGCGCCGCTGGCGCCGCGTGAGGCCTTCGCCGCCCGAAGCGGGTGGCGGTGCTCGGCTGCACTGGCTCTATTGGCCTGCAGACCCTTGACGTAGCCCGCAGGCACCCCGAATCCGTGCGGATCGTGGCCTTGGCGGCTCACAGCAAGGTGGAAGGCGTGGCCGCTGCGGCGGCGGAGTTTGGGGTGTCCCACATTGCCTTTGGCAACCTCCAGGTAAGGGATAGCGCTGCCCTGGCCCAGTTGCCCGATGGAGCACAGGTGTCCTTTGGCCCTGAGGCGGTTGCCGCCCTGACCCAGCTTGAGGAGGTTGACTGTGTGGTCAACGCTCTGGTGGGGCAGGCGGGCATGCGGGCCTCCTACATGACCCTTGCCGCTGGCAAGCAGCTGGCCCTGGCCAATAAGGAGTCTTTGGTGGTGGCGGGGGATTTGATTATGCCCTTGGCTGCGGCCCTGGACGCTTCGCCAAACGAAAGAATCCCTCACGGGGCCAACGCTCCCGAGGTGGGGGGCCTTGCCGGGGCCCTCATGCCCATCGATTCCGAGCACGGCGCCATTTACCAGTGCCTCATGGGGGAGCGGGCTCGGGAGGTGTCCCGTCTGTGGGTCACCGCATCCGGCGGGCCCTTCAGAGGCCGCACCCGATCGGAGCTTGAAGGCATGACCGCTGCTCAGGCTCTGGCTCATCCCACTTGGAAGATGGGGCCAAAGATCACCATCGACTCGTCAACTCTGATGAACAAGGGGCTCGAGGTCATCGAGGCCCATCACCTGTTCAACATGCCCTATGACCGCATCAGCGTGGTGGTGCAGCCTCAAAGCGCCATCCACAGCATGGTGGAGTTCTCCGACGGCTCGGTTAAGGCTCACCTGGGAACCACCGACATGCGCATCCCCATCCAGTTTGCCCTCAGCTATCCGGACCGGTGGGACGCTCCGGTGCAGCCCCTGGATTTCTGTAAGCTGGGCAGCCTTGAGTTCTATCCGCCGGACGCGGAGACCTTCAGATGCCTTGGCCTGGCGAAGCGTGCTGGTGTCCAAGGCGGCACCCTGCCCTGTGTCATGAATGCGGCCAACGAGGTTGCGGTGGCTGCGTTTTTGGCCGATGGCTGCGGGTATCTGGATATTGACCGGTGCGTGGAGGCCGTGATGGAGGCCCATGAG
>JAQXQN010000193.1 GCA_029101185.1 Eggerthellales bacterium
ACGTTTTGTACGATTGGGAGTCATTTGGTGGGCCTCGTGGACGTTTTGAACGATTGGGAGACGTTTCCTGTCTCCCAATCGTCGTTTTCGTCCATTTTGATCTCCCAATCGTCGAAAACGTCCACGGATCAAGGGAGGTGTCCATGGCTCGGGGGAGAAATAGTTTGCAGCAAGCCCTGTAGGTCAACGGGTCGTTATTCAACGGTTAGCCCGACATGACTGAATAATCCACCAGCGAAAGAACCAGATATATGCTTGGTTCTTGACCTGGGTATTTCGAAATAACGAAATGCCCTGCCTTGCTGGGGTTGACAAAACCCCATCTGATGATGGAATCCAGGGGCCAGTGGCCAAATAGTCAACTTTGGTGACGGCGATAAAGGGCGCTTCGCCGGCTACGTAATCGTGCCGTCCGGAGGTCGAACGTCAAATGGTCGATACCGACTGCTTATCATCAATCTCAAACCCGCTGTGCGTTGCTGTTTCTCCTGTATGCATGCGAGTCGCTTTTGTAACGGAAAGATGACGTGATTCTGGCGAAGCGTCCTGATTCAAACCGCGGTCTACAATGGCGGTCTTTGGGTATATGCTGGTACCGGAACAAAGGCACGCTGGCACCGAGCCGATGACGCTGGCACTGAGCCGATGACGCTGGCACTGAGCCGATGACGCTGGCACTGTGACGAAGGCGCGCTGGCACCCGGTGTACATGCAGGCCACGTGCCTGTCAGCAGCGCCGCTAGCACAACGCGCTCGGCATGCATTTCACCAGGTTGGAGGAAGGAGGAGGAAGTGAATAACGTACTCAAAGTGCTCGCCCGAGACTTCAATCGACTTGTACACTCCCGCGCCGCGTTGGTGGTGTGTATCGTCATGCTGGTGCTGCCTTCCTTGTACACCTGGTATAACGTGAAGGGCTTCTGGGACCCCTACTCTAATACGGAAAACCTCCAGGTCAGCGTCGTGAATCTGGATCAAGGCGCAACGTCGGAGCTTACCGGGCAAATCAACGTGGGGGACATGGTCTCTCAGGAACTAGAGGCAAACCAGCAGCTCACCTGGGTCATCACCGACTACGACACCGCCATGGATCAGGTGATGTCCGGCCAGTCCTACGCGGTCTTTGTCATCCCCGAGGACTTCACCGAGAACCTGCTCACCATCACCTCTGGACACTTCGTCAAACCGAGCATTACCTACTATGTCAACGAGAAATCCGCGCCCGTGGCGGTCAAGGTCACGGACACGGGTTCGTCAACCCTGGAGGAATCCATCAACTCCACCTTCGTCCATACCGTGGCCGAGGTGGTCCTCCAGGCCGTCTCGCTCACCGCCGATGAGGCGCAGCAGGCCATTGACCTGCGTGAATCCCAAGCCATGGCAAAAATCCAGGAGACCTATGACGCGGTGTCCTCCGCTCGGGCGTCTTTGGCGTCGGCCCAGACGGAGGTGGATGAGGCTTCGGGTAAGGTTGCCGAAGCGTACCTTGCCCTTGACGCCGCCGAGCAGGGGCTTGTTGTGGCGTCCCAGGATTTGCAGGACGTGTCTTCCCAGGCATCCCAGGCCCAGCAGGCGTTGGTGGATGCAACGCCGCAGATCCTTGGGGCTCTCTCCCAGGCTCAGGAGGCCATGAATCGTGCGGCACAGGCGGCCCAGTGGCTGGGGTACGGGGAGGAATTCCAGGTCATCGTTGACGAAATGGACCAGTGCTCAACCCTGCTCATGCAGAGCGTGATTCCCGCCCTAGGATCTGGCCTGGGCAATCTTTCCAGCCAAAGCGAGTCTCTTTCGGTGGTGATGGCAAGCCAGCAGACCCTGATTGACCAGTCCCGGGCTCTACTTGGACAGATGGAGATTCTGCTTGGCTCCGCTCAGGCAGCCCTCGGGCAGAGCGATCAGATGCTGGCAAGCATCCAATCTGACCTTGAGCTGATCCAATCCGACCTGGCTACGGTGGCCGGTGCTCAGACCATCACCGCCCTTCTGGGGTCGGGGAGCCTGGACGTTTCGGCAATCGCGGATTTTATGGGCTCGCCCACCAAGGTGACCACGGAGCGTCTGTTTCCCGTGGATAGCATGGGGGCTGCCATGGCGCCGCTGTTCATGAATCTGACCTTTTGGATCGGGGCCTTCATGCTGCTGGTGATCATGAAACAGGAGGTCGACGACGAAGGTGTGCCCAACCTGAAAGTGTGGCAGCGCTATCTGGCCAGGCTGCTGTTCTTCTCCGGCATTGCTGTAGGCCAGGCGGTGGTGTGCTGCGCAGGGTTGCTTGCCCTTGGGGTTAGGGTTGCCAGCGTGTCGGCACTCTTTTGCGTGTCCATTCTGGCCTCGTTGGCGTACTTGAACATCATTTACGCCCTGTCGGTCATGTTTCAGCATATCGGCAAGGGGCTGTGCATCGTGCTGGTGTTTTTGCAGATACCCTCGGCAACGGGCCTGTATCCCATCGAGACTACGGCCCCGTTCTACCAGCTCATCAGCCCGCTGTTTCCCTTCACCTACGGTATCGCCGGCCTGCGTGAGGCCATCTGCGGCTGCTACGGCGACAAATTGTTCCAGTGCATGGCGGTATTGTGCTTGTTCATGGTCGGGTCGCTGCTGGTGGGTATCACTGCAGGGCCCCGCATGTCTAACGTGAATCGTATGTTCGCCCGCAAGATTGGCGAGAGCGGCATCTACAACGGCGAGGACGTGGAGGTGCCCTCCCGCCCCTTCCGCCTGACCCAGATCATCCGCGTCCTGGCGGATCAGGAGCAGTTCCGTCAGGACCTCTCCGAGCGGTTCGAGCGGTTCCAGCGGATGTATCCTCGGCTCATCCGGGGCGCCGCAGTGGCGTTTGTCCTGGTCCCGCTGGTGATTGTGCTGCTATTCAAACTCTCCGTAGGCGAGAAGGCCCTGCTTTTGTCCGTATGGCTGGTCACGTTGGTGATGCTGTTCCTGTTCGTGGTGGGCGTGGAGGAGTTTCGCGATAGCCTTGCGAGGCAGGCTCGGCTTGGGGCCATGGACGAAGGCAACCTGATCGGCCTGTACCGTCATCGTCACACGGTTGAGTCTGCGGATTCCCCTGGCGAAGCGTCCTGCCCCGCACTGGCTCCCGCGCCCGCGGACCCCGCGCCCGCGGACCCCGCACCGCCCTCGCCGGACCCCGCACCACCCGCGCCCGCGGATCCCGCGCCGGATCCCGAATCCACGCCATCCTCTCCTGAGGAAGGGGGTGAGGGCCGTGAGTAAGATCGCCCGCATCTTTACGGAGGAGTTCAAGGCCCTCTTCTCAAACACCATTGCCATCATCCTGACCATCGGGCTTATTGTCATGCCCTCAATCTTCTCCTGGTTTAACGTGCTGGCTTGCTGGAACGTGTTTGAAAACACGGATCGGATCACGGTAGCGGTGGCCTCTGAGGATACGGGCTATACGTCAGACCTGTTTCCCCTTGAGGTGAATATCGGCGAATCGGTGATTTCTGCCCTACGGGCCAACGACGACATAGACTGGGTCTTCACGGACTCCGAGGATGCCCTTGACGGTGCGTCCTCCGGCAGGTACTACGCCGCGGTTATCATCCCCGAAGGGTTCTCCCAAAGCATGCTTACCTTCTATATGGGTGGCGCGGACCCGGCTCAGATTACCTATTATTCCAACGAGAAACTCAACGCCATTGCCCCAAAGATCACGGACCGCTCTGCCGATTCTGTGTCCTACCAGGTCAATCAGGTCTTCGCCCAAACCCTCTCGGAGGTTGGGCTCGCGGTTGCCCAGGCACTCGGCCAGATGCTTCAGGACCCGTCCGTCTCCAACTCCTTTATGCTCATGGCCCAGGATATGTCTCTGGTGGCGGACAGGATGGATCAGGGTGCCGCCTTGGTAGGCACGTACCAGGGGCTAGCCGCAGCATCTGAGTCCCTGCTGGAATCCTCCGCCCAACTTGTGGAAGCGTCCCGGGGACAGGCGGTGCAGATTGCCGCCATAGCCTCGGATACCGCGGCCGGCGCGTCGCAGACTGTCTCCGCTTTAAACCAGGCCAGCCATCAGATGATCGCCTCCATTGATGCCAGCATCGCAAGCCTTCAGTCCATGATTGACCAGTCCCAACAGACGCCCGTCAATCCTGGCCAGGATGGATCCCAGCTGCCCTCAAAGGAGGAGGCGGCAGCCCAACTGCGGGCTCAGGCCGATGCCATAGGGGAGCAGATTGCCTCTTATGAGGAGATTCTCGACCAGCTTCAGCAAGACCCTGAAGCCAATGCCCAGGCAATCGCCGCAACGCAGGAGACCATTGCCACGCTCCAGAAGCTCCAGCAGGACCTCTACGACTCCGCCGACGCCCTTGAGCAGGGCCAGACCAGCGTCGATGACGTGCAAGGCCAGATTGCCCAGGACGCCCAGGCAGCCATCGACGCTCTGACCGGGCTGCGCACCGTCCTTGATCAGGTGGTGTTGCCCAGGCTTGATGCCCTCTCCCAGGAGATCGGGGATTTGTCCGCCACCATGGGGGCCGTCTCCGCTCAGCTTGCCTCCTCAACCTCTGGACTCGCGGAAAGCGCCACCAGGGTTGCAGGGGGCCTCGGCCAGGTTTCCAACCAGTTGGCGTCTCTGTCCACCAACCTCTCCGAGTCCGCCTCCACGCTGCGCCAGTTGTCCCAGGCTTTGGCCCAAGCGGTGCAAACCCAGGACCTTTCGGCATTGTATGACCTGGTGGGAGGCGATATATCAGAATTCACCTCCGCTCTCGTGGAGCCGGTGGGTATCAGCAGGACCGCGGTGTTTCCCGTGGCGAACTTCGGGTCGGCCATGTCGCCGTTGTATTCGACCCTGGCCCTGTTCATCGGCGGGCTGCTGATCATGGTGGCCGTCAAGCCCCGAACCCCCCAAAGCGTGCGAGACCGGCTGGCTTCCCAGGGCATCACCCTCCAGTCCCGGCACCTGTTCTTGGGTCACTTTGGCATCGTGGCCTTCCTGAGCCTGGCCCAAAGCCTGCTCATGGCCCTGGGTAACCTGCTGTTCATCCAGGTTCAGGTGGTGCACCCCTGGCTGTTTTTGCTGGCCTATGTGGTGATTGGCGAAGTGTTCAGCTTTATTGTCTACACCCTGGTGGCCTCCTTTGCCAACCTGGGTAAGGCTTTAAGCGTGGTACTGCTTGTTGCCCAGGTCACCGGCTGCGGTGGCTCCTATCCGGTGGCCATCCTGCCCGGATTTGTCCAGGCCGTCAGCCCCTTCCTGCCCGCCACCCATGCGGTGAACGCCATCCGCAGCGCCATGCTGGGGGTCTATGCCGGGGATTTCTGGGTGGAGCTGGGGGTACTCATGGTATTTGTGCTGCTGATGCTCCTGGTGGGCCTGGTGCTCAACAAACCCTTTGCTAAACTGATGGAGTGGTACGTCAAGCAGGTGGAGGCCTCCAAACTCATGTCCTAGGCTCCGGGACGGATGGGATGCTCAGGATCGGGCGTTGCTTGGGAGCTGGAAGCAGAAGCCTGAGTATTGGAAGGCGAAGGGTGCTGTTTAGCAATCTCATACTTGTCTGCATGTCCTTGGGGTTTATGTCTACCGCCTTTTCTACGGTGCTTGCCCCCGTGGCGGCAGACTTGCAGATCACCTTGTCCCAGGCCCAGTGGCTTACCAGCGGATACGTGCTTGCGCTGGCGGCTTTGACGCCCCTGAGCGCTTTCCTGACCAGTAGGTTTCCCACCCGTAGGCTCTACATTGCCGCGGTGGGGTCCTATGCCCTCATGTCCGCGGCCTGTGCGATGTCGGGTCACTTCGGCATGCTGTTGACGTTTCGCATCGCCCAGGCTTGCGCTAACGCCCTGATTGCCAACGTGACCCAGGTGAGCATCATGACCCTGTTCGAGCCCTCAAGGCGGGGTCGGGCCATGGGCTGGTTTGGCATGACTCAGGGGGCGGCGGTGCTTCTTGGGCCGGTGGTGGGCGGTGTCCTGACTGACGCCCTGGGCTGGCGTAGCGTCTTTTGGGTGGTTGCTGGGGTGTGCGCCATGGGCGTCATAGGGGCCTTGTGGCTCATGAAAGACCTGGTGTCTGTCAGTAAATCACGGCTTGATGTGGGGGATTTTCTGCTCTCTGCCTGTGCTATGGCCGCTTTGTTGCTCGGGCTGGGGCTGATTGTCACGGCGCCGGTTCTGGCTTTAGGGGTGGTGGCAGCCGCCCTGGTGCTTGGAGGATGGTTTGTTCGGCGCCAATTGCGGGCCCAGCAGCAGGGCAAGGCGCCTTTGCTGAAGGTGTCCTTGATGGCTGGGCCGGTATTTCGGGCAGGCGGGGCCTGCAGCATGCTGGTGTATCTGGTGATGATGGGATCTTCGGCGGTGCTGCCCTTGTACGCCCAGGCGGTAGATGGCCTGTCTGCCTCCCAGGCAGGGTTGGTGGTGCTGCCCGGCGCGTTATGCATGGCGGTGGTTGCCCCCTTTGCGGGGAGATGGTTTGACCGCTTTGGCATGAGGCCCCTGCTGGTGGTGGGCGGGGCGCTGCTGGTGGTGTCGAATTTGGCAACCTGCTGGGCGGTGTTTATGTCTCCCTGGTGGGCCGCAGCCGTGAACATTATTAGGACCGCAGGGCTGGCCATGCTACAGATGCCATTGATGACCTGGGCAAACAACAGTATTGACAAGACGGATCTGCCCCATGGGTCCGCCCTGATCACCGCACTGCGCAACGTGGCCGGATCTGCGGGGGTGGCGGTGTTCGTAAGCATCATGGAGGTTGCAGGTGCACTCTGGGGAGACACCGCCGGGGTGGCGGTGTCTTACGGGGTGATGGCGCTAGCTTCCGGACTCTTGTTCATAGGGCTGGTAGGACGCTTCGACAGGAAGACTGACCAAAGCTAGAACTGGTAATCCAGCCGTCCGTCAAACTTCAAGCAGTTGCTGGCAATGGTGGTGCGCTGTACGTTGGGCGCTCCCTCCTCGAGCCACATGGCCCGGGCGTCGCGATAGAGCCGCTCCACTGGCCCGTAGGGGGAGTCCTCAAAATAGCCGTCGCCGCCGAATACCTCTAGCATCCCATCGGAGACCACCCGAGTGGCGTAGATGGAGAACAGCTTGACCATGGCGGCCTTCTCCTCGATGAAGGGCCCCCGAGGGTCTGCGTCGTAGTCTCGGCCAAAGTCATAGACCATGGTGCGCAGGGCGTGGGTGTAGGTCTGCATCTCCGCCAGCTCTCGTTTGACCATCTGGCGGCTGGCGATAGGCTTGCCAAAGGTGACGCGATCCTTTGCCCTGGCCAGGGACATCTCCAGCATGCGCTGGCACATCCCCAGGTTGGAGGCGGCAATGTGGGCCCGGGAGACGGACAGGGAGTGGATGGCAATCTCCATGCCCTGGCCCTCACGGCCAAGGAGGAACCGCTTGTCCACCTTCATGTTGGTGAACTTCAGCCCCGTGTGGGCCGCACCTCGGGCGCCCATCATGTGGGGCATGGGCACCACTTCATAGCCCGGGGTGTCGCAGGGGACAAAAAACGCGCTTAGCCGCTCGTCGCCCTCCGCCTCGGGGTCCGTGACGGCAATCACGTAGGCAAACTGGCAGCAGTCCGTGTGGGAGATGAGCCATTTTTCGCCGTTGATGATGTAGTCCCCGTTGTCATCCTTGATGGCGGTGGTATGGATGTCCGCGCCGGTGCCGCCGGTCTGCTCCGTCAGGGCAAAACAGGTGAAGATGGTCTTGTCCTGGAACTTGTCCATGTACTGGGCCTTGAGCTCATCGGAGCCGAAATCGTCCAGAATCCGCCAGTTCAGATCCGCTGCGTAGTGCAGGTGCATGCGCATGCCGCCGGGGCCTCGGGAGAACTCCTCCTGAACTCTGAGGATGTCAAGCTCGGAAAGCCCCCAACCGCCGTATTGCTCCGGCAGAGCAAAGCGATACAAATTGTTCTCCCTGGCCAGGTCATAGAACTCCTGGGGAAACGTGCATGTCCGCTCTATTTCTGGTTGCATCTGCTCAAAGGGCCCTTCCACCAGTTTTCTGATCTGTGAGAGATAGGCCTGAAGCTCGTGTTCGGTGAGTTTGCTCATGGGTGCACCTTCCGTTTCCTGCATGGTTGAGTTGTATAGGACGTGCGATGGTTCCATTGTGATGGCGAAGCGCCCTTGGCTCAAGAGAAGAGGGGCCTGGATTGTTGAATGACTCTGATAGAATTGGCCAATACCTTATGTGACCTGCGGTTATGGATGATTCGACAGGATGTTTCCAGATTGTTTGAGGGGTGTTTGAATTTCGGAGGGTCATAGCACCGTTAACGGTGCAGAGGCATGTCTATAATGCCCTACGTATATTTGGAGCGTTTGGGATGTATGAGAATGCCTTGTTGGCTGTAGGCTGGATTGTACGGCCAGATACGGGCTTGTTTTGACAACCGGGCGCGGAGCAAAGGAGAGGATGGTAAGCCATGCGGACCTTGGGCAACATAATCTGGATAATAACCGGCGGGCTCGTTACCGCGTTGGGGTGGGTTCTTGCGGGCTTGATCTTCTATATCACCATTGTGGGTATCCCTCTTGGCAGACAGTGCTTCAAGTTTGCGTCCCTGACATTGGCTCCCTTTGGGAAAGAGATCACCTACGGCGGCGGCGCTCCATCTCTGATCGCCAACATTATCTGGCTGGTGCTGATTGGCTTGTGGGAGGCGTTAGCCTATCTGGTTCTCGGTGGGCTTTGGTGCATCACCATCGTGGGCATTCCCTTTGGGCTGCAGTGCTTTAAACTGGCCAAACTATCCCTGCTTCCCTTTGGGGCAAAGGTGCTCAATTAACATGGGCAAGTAATTCGGGGCCGTGATTAGGTAGCGTCCTTGGACGGTGGAACTGCGTAATGATTTCATACACCCTTGAAAAGGGCCCAGGAATAAGCTTGTATGAGTCCCTGTGCGAGAACCTGCGCAGGGACATTTCTCTTGGTGTCCTCAAACCAGGACAGAAGTTGCCCAGCAAGCGGGAGTTTGCCAGGCAGCTGGGGGTGAGCGTGATAACCGTGGAGCGAGCCTTTGAGCAGCTCCAAGCTGAAGGGTACGTACGGAGCCGGCCCCGGCAAGGGTTTTTCGTGTGCGAGATTCCCGCTCGGCTGTCCGTCACGCTCCCTTACGCTCCAGCTTCCGCAGGGGCGCCAGCTTTTGGCGGGCAGCAGAATGACTGTCCGGTACGTTTCGATATGGTTGCCCCTGCCATGCCCCAGGGCTCTTTTCCGGCTAAGGTCTGGGCTAGGCTGGGCAGGGACGCCCTGTTGGATCCAGCCCCCTGGCAGCAGAAAAGCGCTCCTGGTCAGGGAATGCCCGAGCTTCGTGAGGCCATTGCCTCTCTGGTGCGCACCAGTCGCGGGGTGGTGTGTACGCCCGAGCAGGTGGTAGTGGGGGCGGGTTCTCAGCATCTGTATCAGCTTTGTAGTCTGCTATTTGAGTCTGGCTGGACTATTGGGATTGAGGATCCAGGGTATCCTCGGCTGGCCGATACCTACCGCGGTCTGGGATACAGCGTTGCGGGGCTGCCTGTGGATGACCAGGGGATGATTCTGCAGGGGCTTGCGAGTTGCGGGGCCCAGGTGGTCCATGTTTCCCCCTCCCATCACTTTCCCAGCGGTGCGGTCATGCCTGTTGCCCGAAGGATGGAACTGCTGTCTTGGGCGGCCGAGAAACCAGGCAGGCTCATTGTGGAGGATGATTACGACTGTGAGTTTAGGTTATCGGGGCGCCCCATACCTTCGCTTCAGAGCATAGACTCTGCCGGGTCGGTCATATACATGAATACCTTTTCAAAGACCCTGGCACCCTGGATTAGGATTGCCTACATGATTCTGCCTGCGGGTCTGGTGGAGGAGTATCGCAGGCGGGCGGGTTTTGTGCTCTCCACGGTAAGCGCCCTTGATCAGGTGGTGCTTGCTCGGTTTATCCGAGATGGGCATTATGATCGACATGTGAATCGGATGCGTACTCGGTACCGTTCGGTGCGCGACGCTCTTCTGGGCTCCTTGGAGGCTCATGCGCCTTCGGCTCAGGCAATGGGGGCTCTTAGGGTGCGCCACGAGGATGCGGGGCTGTTTTTCCTGATGGAGTTTGAAGGAGCTAATCTGACGGATGTGCGCGAGACCCTTAAGGCGAAGGGTGTTCGGGTCGCATGCCTTTCCGAGTATGCGATTGCCTCTCTGACGTGCCCTGATGCGCTGGTGATCAACTATTCGGGGCTGCTGCCTGAACAATCAAATCAGGTTGCCTGTCTTATTTGGGAGGCAATACAGGAGTCCTGAAGTGGTAGGATACGGGCTGTTTTGAATGAACCGAGGGCGACTTTTGGGTGTACTGATCGAATCAACTGGTCAAACCCGCCGAATGTCCCGATGGCTAAATCTATGAACCAGGAGCATCCATGTCCGCTTCCGACCAGATGCAGTGTCCCCATATTGTGAGAAACAAGCGTATTGTTCGTGCAGCAAAGGTGCTGCTTAAACCCTTGGTGGGCAGGCTGCTTCACTTCAAGGTCACCCCTTATGAGCCCAAGGCCCCTGCAGTGCTGGTGCTTGCAAACCATACTCATGCGGCAGATCCGGTGATGCTGCTCCTTTCCTTCAAGCCCTTCGTGCGTCTGTGTTCCAACGAGTATCTGATGCGCATGGCCGGTATAGGCACGTTTTTGACGTGGGCAATTGATCCGCTGGTTAAGCGAAGGGGCGCCAGCTCAGATTCCATGGTCGAGGCGGTGCTCGGCACGCTTCGCCAGGGGGTGAGTGTTGCCATGCATCCTGAAGGCCGCATGTCCGCCACTGGGCAGACCGGGTATATCGGCATCCGTAACGCCCAGCTTGCCCAGCAGGCCGCTGAAGAGTCGGGGGCAGGGCTGGTGACGTATAGGTTTTCCGGCGGGTTTTTCTGTCAGCCCAGATGGGCCACCACCTTGCGGTGGGGTACCGTCCGCGGTGCCGTGGTGCGCGAGTATGCCCCCGAAGAGCTGCTTGCTATGACCGAGGAAGAGCTGCATCGGGCAATTTGCGCGGATCTGTGGCAGGATGCCTATGAGGACCTGAAGGCCCATCCAGATCCCATTCGGGGAAAGAATTTCGCGGAGCGGGTGGAAAACCAGCTGTATCTGTGCCCTTCTTGCTTGGGCTTTGGGGAGATGCGCAGCCAGGGCGATGCGCTCAACTGCGCCTGCGGCCTGTCCGCCACCATGGATGAATACTGCCGCTTTGAATCCCGCAACCCCTTTGAAAACCTGCTTGCTTGGGACACCTGGCAGCGGGAGTACGTTGCCTCCCATGCGGCAGAGTGGAAGTCTCATGACAGCGTGATCGTGACCAGCACGGTTGAAAAGGTGGCGGTGCAACCACCGCGGGTTGAGTCTCAGGCTGGGTCTTCCGCTGCTGCCCCTGGGATCCACGAAAGGTGCACCTTGGTTGTCCGAGGCTCAGGCTTGGCCATCTCAAGTCCTGATGGTTGGCATGTCGAAGCGTCCTGGCCGGAGATATCCCATATGGCCACCAGTGGGAAGACCCGCTTGGCCATGACCATGGGTGATTCCTACTTGGTGGTCTTTGGTTCTGAGAGCTGGTGCCCCGGTATGGTGTTTGACCTGTATCGGGCTTTGCGCGACGCGTGATGGGCCGTGCCACGTGACAGGGCGCGTTGCGCAACGCGGGACTATTCGCGGTTCATGCAGTCTCGTAACTGAGGAGTGGCAATATGTGAGCAAGCCAGGACCATGCGCTGGCATTGGCTGATGAACTCCTCAAGCTGCTCCTGGCTGATTTCGCTAGCCTCGGTGCTTGAAGCACAGGACGCTTCGCCAAGCTTTGAAGCGCCCTGCCCAGAGGTTCCAGCGGTGTTGAAGGCCAGTTCATAGGCGGTAAAGATGCCTCCAAGGATGAAGGCGGAGAAGAGATGCGCGTGGGGCTCGGGCTCAATGCCGAAGCGGCGGTATAGTTCATAGGAGTGGTGTTCAACAGGGGCGGCCATCATCTGGATGCATTTGGCAGAGGAGATGAAGTCCACGTAATTAGGGTTGGTCCGCCACTGGTTGTGCAGTTTTTCGATGGTCCGACGGGCGAACATCCTGGCATGATCATCAAGGGTGGCGTTGAGGTTGGACTCCTCCACTTCAGTGAAGATATCAAAGACGAACTTGCTAACATGCTCCTGGAGGAGGTCATTAAGACAGGAGTAATGAGTGTAGAAGGTCTTGCGGCTGACGCCGGCTTGTCGGGCAACCTCGCTGATGGTGACCTGGTCAATGGGCTTATCCTTGATGATGTCAATAAAGGCCTCGTGGATGGCGGTCTTGGTCTTGACTATGCGTTTGTCAATCTTCCTGCCGCAGGGTTCGTGGTCATACGTTCGGGGGGCAGGAGTGGCGCATTCAATAGAGGGGTTGCTGGTCATGGTCCAATCCTTTTGCCAATCCTTTACGTGCATTCTGTGCGATATGTGTGCCGTGCGGTCTACGCATGATAGTGCTGTGATTAAACATATCCATTACAACTATTGAAAACATTACCACCGTTAGAATCAAGGCTATAACAATTAAGAAATAGTGGCTGGAAATATTCGAAAAACGGACAATTGTCTATACGATTGTGTCCTATACGGGGGCAAGCGGGTTTCCTTCGGGTTTTTAGTCCGCGTATGGGACAATTTAGCTATGTCATTATTGGGACAGTTGATCGCGTTTATGGAAGGATTGACATGGAGGAGTTCTCGATTCAGTACATGATCCAGATTGTGGCGGCGGTATGTGCTCGGATTCTTGCTCTAGTGCTCAAGTTCCTGCCCATTATTTTGGTGCTGGTGGTGGTGATCGTGCTGTATCGAAGCTGGCAGAAGAAGGCGGATGATCGTGCTGCGCGGGAATTCACCCGAAAGCGGTCCCGAAAATAGGACAGAGTGTAGCCTTTGGCCGTTGCCTTGGGTTTGGGATTGTTGGTTACTTGTTGCGACCGACAACTGGCATCTGAGAAATGTCATCTGACGAGGATACCCGACACAGAAGGAGACGCCATGTTTGATCCCGATTACCCCTACGTGTGCACCATGAATCGGACTCTGGATATTCGCTTCACTACCGAGCGGTCGGATCTGGTGGAAGCCACCATGCCCATCACCGAGGATGTGCTCCAGCCCGTGGGTCTTTTGCACGGTGGGGCTACCATCACGTTGCTGGAGTCTTGCGCCAGCCGCGGAGCAGAGCTGCTCACGGATTTTGAGAAGGAGCGCTGCTTTGGCATCCAGGCCAACATTCGCCACTGGAAGAGCGGGAAAACTGGGCAAATTCTTGGGCAGGCAAAGCTGAAGGAGAACTCCAACGGAACCCAGACCTGGGAGGTTGCCGCATATGATCAGGAAGGCGACGTGATTTCCAACGGTACCTTCCAGACCAAGATCGTCACTTTGGAACGGTTGGCGGAAAAGGAGCGAAAGCGTCAGGAACGCAAGGCCCTGCTCCAAGCTCAGCTTCGGAGTCAGGCTTAGAGTCAAGATCAGACGAAGGATTATTTTCAGAACACACCTGGGGCCGCACCATTCGGATGCGGCCCCATGCGGTTGCAATGGCGTGCCCTTCCCAAGGAGAGAAAGAGGGGAGAGAAGGAAAGAAGGGCGGCGCCGTTAGAGATTGCGCTGCAACTGCGCTTCGCGAATTTCAAACTCCAGGGTGTCGTGGATGATGTTGCCGAAGGGCTCGATGTTGTCAAAGCCTCGGGATGGTCCCATGGTGCTGGTCTTGCGGACGAAGTAGTCCAGGAACGCGGAGGTGTAGAACTCCGCAAGGAAGTCAATGTTGCGCTGGGGCATGAAGCGGTTTGCCAGGATGAAGTTGATGTCCCGCTTGAGCATGGTGGTGTAGAGCTGGTAGAGGTAGTTCTTTAGCGAGTTGGGCTCGCATGATTCAAAGGCTTGGGCGTAGAAGCGCTTGCGTCCTTCAAGCACCTGGGCGAAGCACTGGAAGAACTCCGCGTGGTCAAAGGAGCGCACGCCGGACTTTTGGGTGATGTAGTAGGGGAACCTGGCCACGGGGTCTCCGTTGTCCTTCTCGTAGACCAGCACGGACTCGGGGAAGTGCTGGGTGAGCACCTGGCCAAGGTCGTAGCGGAAAATCCAGATGATCAGATGTTCCTTGTTCTCAAAGTGGTAGTAGAAGGTTTTGCGGTTCTTGCCCGCCTTGTCCACGATGTCGCTGACGGAGATCTTCTTGAGGGGCTTTTCTTCGCAAAGCTCCAGGAACGCTTGGGATATGGACAAAAGTACGTTCATGTTGGTCTCCTTTTTCACCAGGATGGGCAAACCTGACGTGAGAGGACGCTTCGTCATCAATTGCGTGATCGCTGGCGAAGCGTGCCTATGCGGCCAGAATCAAAGGTTTGTTGCATTATCCGTGTGAATAATGCCCGGTTCAGCCGTGAACGACCCGCATTGTAGAGAGGCGCCTGGGGTATGTCTAGGACATATTGATAACTTTGTGGCGATTATTGGGACAAATAATAACCCTTGTGGGGTCTTGATAGACCAGGGCTATCAATTCATGGTCAATTCCCATAACTGAGCGTAAAAAATGAGCAGAATACCTACAAATCAGAAGAAATGTCCGTAGTAAGGATAAAGCCCCGCTCTTAGAATGAGCGCCAAAAGGACGGCAAATCAACCTCTGAAAGATATAGACGGACAGAATACAAAAGTTGTCCATCTATTAACTGGATCGGTTGAAAGACGGACAAATTCCGAAAAATGTCCTTGAGAACAGCCTTTCAGGCAACGCTTTTCAAGCAACAAAAGAAAGGGGCTTTCCATGGCGAAGTACCAGAAGCTGCTCGAGCCTTTCAACATTGGCAAAGAGCAGATTCGCAACCGGTTCGTTATGCTGCCGATGACCATCGAGAAGGTGGACAACTACCACATCGGTGACGATCTGGTCGACTTCTACGAGCAGCGCGCAAAGGGCGGCGTTGGCCTGATTGAGGTCGGTTCCGCATACGTGTGCGATTGCTTCGACACCACTCCCAAGTACCACACCACCACCGGTGCCTGCGGCATCTGGGCTGACGAGTTCATTCCCGGATGGCAGCGGGTTGCTGAGGTCTGCCACAAGCATGGGGCGAAGGTTGCCGCGCAGCTGCAGCTGTGCTACGAGTGGCGCGCCACCGGAGACGACCCCCTGCTGTCTTACTCTCCCTCTAAGGATGTCCCTAGCGGTCCCTTCGTCGGCATGCCTGAGCGCGAGTTCACCAAGGAGGAGATTGCCATCCTGGTGAAGCAGTACGGCGAGGCCGCCAAGCGCTGCAAGGACGCCGGCATTGACATCATCGAGATTCATGCAGGCATTGGCTATATGGTCATGCGCTTCCTGTCCAAGTACTCCAACCATCGTACCGACGAGTATGGTGGAGACGCGGCCGGCCGTTCCCGTCTGCTGTGCGAGATCATCGACGAGATTCACAAGACCTGCGGTGATGACATGCCTATCCTGGTGCGCATCTCCGCCGACGACCTGATGCCTGGTGGAAACCGCATCGAGGACACCCTGGAGATCATCCCCATCGTTGAGGCCCACGGCGTTGACGCCTGGTCCGTGCAGGCTGGCTTCCATGAGGCCCCCCGTCCCGTGGCAAACCAGATTGTTCCCGAAGGCGAGTTCATCGGCCTGGCCAAGGCGGTCAAGACCGTTACCAATAAGCCCGTTTTCCCGGGTACCCGCATCAACACCCTTGATCTGTGCGACAAGATTGTCAACGAGGGCTACGGTGATGCAGTGGGTATGGCCCGTCAGTTTATCGCCGACCCGGATACTGCCGCTAAGGTTGCCGCCGGTCATCCTGAGCAGGTCCGTCCCTGCATCGTGTGCTCCCGCTGCCTGGATAACATCTTCATCGGCAAGCCCTGCCAGTGCTCTGTCAACGCCAACGTTGCCGCCGGCATCCAGGTGGGCCTGCCCCAGGAGAAGCCTGCTGAGCAGCCCAAGCACGTGGTGGTCATCGGTGCAGGCCCCGGTGGTCTGGAAGCAGCCCGCGTTGCCGCTTTGCGTGGCCACAAGGTGACCCTGCTTGACAAGGCCGATCGTGTTTCTGGCCTGTTGAACATGGCCCAGGTGCTCAACGCCAAGATCGAGCCTCTGGTTGAGTACTGGAAGAACGAGGTCAAGCTCCACGACAATATTACCCTCAAGCTCAACACCGTGGTGGATGTGGACACCATCAAGGCCCTCAACCCCGACGAGGTCATCGTATCTCCCGGTGGCGGCATCATCTCTCTGGACGTTCCCGGCATCAACGGCAAGAACGTGGTCAAGTCTGAAGACATCAAGGCCATGTGCGCCGGCCATGTGCCTGAGGGCAAAGGCATGCTGTGGAAGGCCGCCGTTGCTGCCATCAAGGCTCAGGGTGGCACCGTTGAGTTCATGCGCTTTGGTTTGAACATGGCCTCCGGCCCCACCGCCATCGTGGGCAAGCGCGTGGTCGTGGTCGGTGGCGGATTTGCCGGCCTGGAGGTTGCTGAGGCCATGTGCGACAACCGCGAAATCGTGGTCATCGACGAGGCTAAGAAGATGGGCAACGGTATTGGCATCATCGACAAGAACCCCACCATCAACCTGGTGAAGTCCAAGGGCGTTAAGCTCATGCCTCTGACCAAGCTGGTGGAGGTCACCCCCAAGGGCGCCAAGGTGTGCAACGTGGAGACTGGCGAAGAGACCTTCCTGCCTTGCGACACGGTCCTGACTTCTTTGGGCGTGGAGCAGAACACCGAACTCTTCGACAAGATCAAGGCCGTCTTCCCCAATGCCAAGCTCATTGGCGACGCCACCACCCCTGCCGGCAAGGTGTATCGCACCCTTGAGGCAGTCAAGGGCGGCTATGCCGCAGCCATGGAGATCTAAGCATCTCCCAAAGACCCGGTTCGAGCACAACTAAGAGTTGTGAGAACAAATACACGATTCGTTTTACGACGAAGGAGGAGAAATGGATTTCTCTTACACCCCCGAACAGCTGGAGATCAAAAAGGGTATCCGCGCCTGGGCTAAGGAGCATCTGACCGAGGAAGTCATCGCTGCCGGTTACAAGAACCGCGGCATCGCCCCTGAGGTTGCCAAGTCCTGGGTTGACGAGGGATGGGGCATGTACGGCCTGCCCGAGGAGTACGGCGGAAAGCCCGTTGACCATCAGACCATGGCCATGATCATCGAGGAGCTCAACCATGCCGGCGGCAACATCCCCATGGCTCCCAATCTGCTGATCATGTTCGATATGTGCGAGTTCGGTAACCCTGAGCAGATTAAGTACGCCATCGACTACTACAAGGAGAATGGTTATCCTCCCTACTGCCTGGCCATCTCTGAGCCCGGCGCTGGTTCTGACAACCAGGGCATGACCACCTGCGCCACCAAGGGCGAGGACGGCAAGATTCACATCAACGGCGTGAAGACCTGGGTTACCTCTGGTGAGACCGCCGGCGGCTTCATCGTGGTGTGCAAGGACGAGGATCCCTCCCGCGAGAACAAGAACATGTCCATGTATCTGGTTCCCTCCGACGCTCCTGGTGTGACCATCGAGCCCCTCAACAAGATCGGCATGCAGATCATGCCCTTCTCAATGATTCACTTCGACGACGTTGTGGTTGACGAGAGCGCCCTGCTGGGCATCCAGGGCAAGGGCTTCTATCAGTTGATGAAGAACTTCGAGTGGGAGCGCTGCGTTCTGCTTGCAGAGCTTCTGGGTGAGGCCCAGGCTGCCATGGAGGATGCGTGCGCTTGGGTCAACGAGCGTCAGCAGTTCGGCAAGGGCATCAAGACCTACCAGCTGGTTCAGGAGCACATCGTCGAGATGCAGATTGCTCTGACCAACACTCGTAACTTCCTATATCGCACCTGCTGGAAGCTGGACAACGGTATCCCCGTTAACAACGACGCCGCTATGCTGAAGCGCTACGGTGCTCCTGCTCTGACCGACACCTGCTCTCGCGCCCTGCAGCTCATGGGCGGCCTGGGCTTCACCGACGAGACCCGCGTGTCCCGCCTGATGCTCGACTGCCGTGGCTTCCAGATCGGTGGCGGCACCGTGGAGATTATGGTGCACATCTCCGGCCGTGGCATCCTCAAGGAGTACGCAAAGGTCGTGGAGGATCCCGATCATCTCTACACCATCTAGGTTTGAGGTTTCGCACCTTCGCCTTGACGCCAGGGGGCTTCAAAGGTTCTCTGAGCGTCAAGTGCGGAGGTCCGCTTAAAGCGGAAGACCGGTCTAATCTGGTGAACTGAATGCGGCGCCCCGTCATCTGGCGGGGCGCTTTCTATTTAGCTTTCTATTTATGGGTTTACAACCTACTCCCCTGCGCGAAGCGCACGTACCAGGTCGGGTGGACGAAATGAACGATTGGGAGTACTAACGGGGTGGTCGTGGACAAAATCGACGATTGGGGCCACGAATCGAGGCCTCGGATGGACGTTTTCGACGATTGG
>JAQXQN010000194.1 GCA_029101185.1 Eggerthellales bacterium
CGCTCAACAGGGTTTTTCCTGGTTGATGGCGCATGTGATCAGGCTCTACACCCATAACGAAGCGTCCTCAATCTCAGACGCCGAGGCCTTGCAGCTCACTCAATCGGTGCTCTACGTCCTGGCTCACGGCGTGGGCGTCCCAACCGCAAGCAACGCTGGGCCTACCGTTGACGCTTCAACTTCCCCCGTCAATCGCGGCGTCCAGGCCAGTCAAATCGCCTCCGAAAACGCACCCCTTAATCAAAACCAGCTGACAGAGCTGCTGGCCCGCAGTGCTCAAGGTGGCCCCCAGGCGGTTATTGACCTATGGACCACCCGCAGAACCCACCTCCAGAATCAATTGCCCCAGGTCATGACCGTTTGGCAGAAATGCCTGGCCACAACTCCGCGTATCCACAACATTGCCCTGCGAGACACCCTGTCAAGTATTGGCCGCCTGCCTCAGACCTACGACACCTTTTTTAATGCCCACCAAATCCCCTGCGACATAGACTATCCCCTCAGCGCCCCCGTCCCCGAAACCCTCCAGGGCCTGGACTACATCCACGCCTGGTTGTCTCAACTCCTTGCGGAGGCTCGGTTCCTGGCCCGATTTGACCCCGCCCACCTGGAGGCCTACCTGGACTCTTGGTGTCCGGACTACCGCGGCCTGCTGATCAACCTTTATGACCCGGTGTATGAAGCATGGCGAAGCGGACTGCTCAGACCGGTTACGCCGTAGCCGCTGCTGGCCAGGGTGCCCGTAGCGGCGGCATCCGTCTACTCTCTTCTCAAGTACTCCGCGGTGATGGTATTTGCATGGGCTATCATCTCCTCAGGGGTGCCGGCGAAGACCACTTCGCCACCTGCAGTGCCACCATCAGGGCCAATGTCAATCATGCGCTCTAAAGATGCGGTCAGGGTTTGGATGATACCCTCGGCCTGAGGGTCGTCAATCTGCTCAAGCTCGGCCTTGAGCTGGGTGAATTCTATCTCGCAGTCGGTCAGGTCCTTCTAGGCCACGTCCGTGCGGAAATACTCTGGTTTGCGGTATTGCTTCCAGTAATAGTTGCTGGGGTTAAAGGCGGGCAGTTTGAAAAATCCCTCGTCATAGGTCTTTTCTGGGTCTATTGCGCCGAAAATGTCCAGGTCCATGACCTTGCCGATGCCCGCGCAGGTGGGGCACATGCCGTTGGGGTCGTTAAAGGAGAAGTAGCTGGCGGGTCCAACGGCCGGGTTGCCAATCCGAGAGAAGAGCACCCGCAGTGCCGCGTACATGTCGCCGATGGTGCCTACGGTGGACCGGGCGTTTCCCCCTAGGCGGCTCTGGTCAACTATCACCGAAGGGTTCAGGTGGTCAATCAGTTCCACATCGGGCTTCTCGTACTTGGGCAGCCGGCCCCGGACCCACGCGGTGTAGGTCTCGTTCATTTGCCGTTGGCTTTCCGCTGCGATGGTGTCAAACACGATGCTGGTCTTGCCGGATCCAGACACGCCGGTGAGCACCACGATCTTGTTCTTGGGGAGGTCGAGGGAAACGTTCTTTAGGTTGTTCTGCCTTAATCCCCGGATGGTGATGGTGTGAGATTCCATGGCATGCTCCTCTCCTTTGCGTAGACGATGAATCCAACAGCCTAGCGTCTACCCCTAGGGGAGGGTCAATCTGCAACAGTCTTTGTCACCAAGGCTTCATGCTCCTCAGAGATCGCGTAGTTGCTTTCACTGGCCACTCGTTGGGGGCGCTTTCGTTATAGAGACGCAGCATCTCTGCCGGCATGGCCTCAAACCGCTCTAGCCGCTCAATTGGTTGTGCGGTCCTCGCCGTCGCCTCCTGCGAAGCACCCGTCAGTTCCTCCTGTACCATAGCCGCCTTTCCCGCTTCGGCCATGTTGGGTCAAGCGAACTCGATGCGTCAACGGAACTGGGGTAGATTCAGATTCACGACGGGCAGGGTGTTCATGTCGCCGGAGTCCCTGGAGCCCGTCCTGAGGCTGGAGAGGGCCGAGAACACGGCGGCGGACGTCGAGGTGACCAAGGAGGCGGAGGAGAGCGCCAGGGTGATCATGATGGTCGCTCTTGACGAGTACGACAAGGCGGCATAGATTTCACAGGGTAAGGAACCGGCCCTGGGACAAACGGCGGCCCTTCATACACCACAACCCGCGACGCTATCTTGGAAATGGTGCGCCAGCCAATATGTTGAAAGGAGAGGCAGATGAATGAGCAGATTGATCGCTTGATTGGTCAATACGGCATGAGCGATTCGTTTTCGCACATTCCCCCCACTCAGGAAATGCTGGCGGAGGTCAAGGAGAAGCTCGGTTTTGATGTTCCCTGTCAATTTCTTGAGTTCCTGAATTGTTACAGCTACGGTGGGCTTGGCTTTGAGATTCTGGGTATTGGTTTCGATGGAAGCATTGCTTTCCTCGAGGAAACTCTTGAGTACCGCGAAGATGGCTTGCCGGGAAACCTTCTCGTTGTGGAGAATTGTGATGAATGGCTCTATTGCATCGATGTTGACACAAATGAGATTGTGTCGTGGTGCATAGACGAGGATCCGCGTGTTGATTACTCCTGCTTCGATGATTATCTCCTTAATCGGCTATCTGACACCATCGAAAACTTGTAGCGAGTAAAGATCTCATTTTCTCTGTGGACGAATCATGGCCGGGGCGTCTCGCCTCGGCCTTTTTCTGTCCATAGCGCGCGCGGAAACTCGACTGTGACAATTTACTCCCCCAACACACCTTTTACTCCCTGTCCTTTTTCGCAGTATGCGACGCAATTGTCGCAATAGGTTCCGTCTTCGATTTCGATTCCTGAATCACTGTCGATTTCGTTTCCGCAGTTGTCGCATGTTTTTGCACATCCGCAAAGGCAGGCAAGGCTGAGAGCGAGCGCAGAGATAACGACTAGCCATTTCCGCTTCATAGTTTCCCCTTTCTATTCTTTGGATAATCGAGATACACAAATGTGGATTAGATTAATCAGGCGGTCGTTTTGATGTAATCGAATCGGCCTAATTCATCTTTGTTGAAGCACGAATTGCTTAATCGAGGTGGCGTTTGCCATTCCAAGATTGGGCAAAAAGCAGTTGAGCCGCAGATTTCTGCGGCTCAACTCGTCAAGTTCTATGGAGGTTTCAGCTGGGTCAGGCTTCCCTCTACGCACTCGCAGCAACGTCTGCGTTGGTGGTTCTCTATCCCGCTAGGGAGACATGCTCTCCCGTGTTG
>JAQXQN010000195.1 GCA_029101185.1 Eggerthellales bacterium
ATCCATCCACCCAGGGCACGCCCCTACGCCGCCCGAATCCCAACCTTTGCGCCGTCAAGCAGCATAAGGGTCTCGGCAATCAAGGGATTGCGATACACCAAGGGGGAAGTCCTCCGGCTTTGCCCTACGTGTCCGCCCAGCCCCCATATCCTCTGATCGCACTCAATCACCACCTCCCGGGCCGTGGCGACAAGCCTAACCGGAGCGCTCTGGCCAAAATCCAACTGAGAAAACACTTGGACAAGGGCGCTAAAGACGTCAGAGCACACGGCACGGGACTGAACCTTTATGGGAAGCCCACTCCAAGACGCCCCTAGAGGCACCATCTGGCTCCTAAACGAGCCCTGATTACCCGACCCATCCCGAATGAGGACCTCCGGCCTCATCCGCGTCCAGATATCCACGAAGGACCCGAAGGTGCTCTGGATAAAGATCAGCGCCTGACAGGGGGCATCCGCCAAAGGACACCCCAGCGCCATACCAAACCTCCGAGCTGCAGATGGCGCGTGAGTTTGAAGAAACGCATCCTCCTCCGTACGCCCTTTGGTGCCATCCTTAATCCGCTCACAGGTCAAAAGGATCCTTCCTGGATTGCAAAACAACAACGCCCCAGCATTGGTAAGCCCACCCGCCCTGATAAGTCCAAGACGAGCAAGGGCATCATGGTTCCCTTCGTAATCAAACCCGATATTTCCGGCGTTATAGGCATGGTTCACAAACCGCATCACGGTTGAACCATCCACATCCTCAAGAGTGAGGCATGAGTCCTGGCAATCCCAGGGTAATTCCAAAAGGCAATACGCATGGCTCTCTGGATCCAGAACCGACGGCGAAACCTGGAAATCACCCAGGTCAAAACCACAACCAGAAGCAACAGATAAAGCCAACTCTCCCATGACAACCTCCCTACGCTTCAGCGGCTGTCCTCCAGGCAAGTAACGCAAAGCCTGACCCTTCGGGAAGCTTTGCCGTCATTACCCGACAGTTAGGTATACACCAACCTAAAATCGAATATTTGTTCGTATGTTAGCACGAATTCTGGTGTATGATGCCATCAATTCAAATAAGTTCTTCCCCTTGCTCTGTCAGCTAAACCAGCCAGCCACCCCAGGAGGGAGCCATGCGACGCACAACCCGATCAAGAACCCCGTATCAGGACGGGTACTACCAGGACTCCTTCCTCTCTTCCCCAGCCCAACAGATGTACGTGCCAAAAAAACGCAGGTCTCCTATTCTTCCCCTTGTTCTTGTGACCCTCTGTCTTTGCGTCGTGGGTATAGGAGGCTTTCTGCTCCTCGGGGGACAATCATCGGATTCGCGCCCGGATGACCAGGGGCGGCAGGACCCGCAAAACCAGCAGCTGCTCATCAGCGACGTGGTGGACCCTTCCTCGGGCTCCTCATCAAGTGGGCTCTTTTCCAATAAGCTTGCCGGTTCAACGGAGACGGTTGATGAAAATGGCATCGTCCACGGTACCACCCCGTCGGGAATCAATTACGTGGTTAGGGGCAGGGGTGAACTGGCGTACCAATCTGACCGGGTAACCCTAGCCGCAATCGGAGACCAGATCGTCTCCGAGGATTGCCTCAACCTCGCCTCCCGCAATTATCAGGAAAGCGGCAATGGCAACGGGTATGACTTTGCCCCGTGGTATCAGGAGATCGGCCCCTATTGCCGCCAGTTTGACCTGCGGTTCGTAAACCCGGAAACCGTCACTTGCGACCCCGACGTGCAAACCCCCACCGGATGGCCCTCCTTCATCAGCCCGGACTCCGCCGTGGACAATCTTGCAGATCAGGGCTTCAACATCTTCAACTTTGCCTCCAACCATGTCTATGATTGGGGGACGGACGCAATAGAGCGCACCCATCGGGAGGAGTTCTCAAAATACCCCCAGGTCACCATCGTGGGCAGCTACCTGTCTGAGGAAGATGCCCAAACCGTTCAGATGATTGAAAGAAATGGCATCACCTTCGCGTTTCTTGCATACACCTACGCGGACAACACCTATTACACGGACTACCATGACATGCCCAACTATTACTATGATCGGCCCTTTGACTATGAGACCATCCAGGCGGATGTGACTCGGGCCCGAGAGGTTGCCGATGTTGTGATTGTCTGCATGCATTGGGGCACGGAGTACGTCAGTGAGCCCAACGCCCAGCAGTATCAATGGGCAGAGTACCTGGCGGATATGGACGTTGACCTGGTGATTGGCACCCACGCCCACATCATGCAGCCCGTGAAATACGTCACAGGACCCGAAACAGGAAACACCATCCCCGTGGTGTTTGGCCTCTCGGACGTAGTAAGCGGATGGACCATCACCGACACCATCCTCAGCGCAGTATTCACCTGCGACTTCGTGCCTCAGGCAGACGGCACCATCACCGTTGAGAACCTGGTGTGGCACCCCACCATAGAGTGGTCTGATGGAGGACAGGTATACGTGCGCTTCCTAAGCGGCATGTCTGAGGCGGAAATCAACGCCAACACGCGCACCCCTGATGTATCGGATGATTACACGTATCTCTCAAACATGGTCTATGGCCTCATACAAGAAATCGAAGTGGACTGGTAGCGTCCACTTCGATCACGAACGTGTTATTCAACTGTAAGGAGTTGCCTCGGGGAGGCTCCTGGCCTATCCCCGCTGCTCAAGGGCTGCAGCAAGAGCCTTTGACAGCTGATCCGGGCAGCTGGTGGGCTTCATCCCGCACTGGGTGCCCTTCAGCAGGTCGACGACCTTCTGAGCATCCATACCCTCAACCAGCCTACCAATCCCCTTCAGGTTTCCGTTGCAGCCGCCGTAGAAGCTCACATTGTGCACGGTATTATCTTCCGCCAGTTCAAAATTGATTGCTTGAGAGCAGACCCCTCTGGTTTGATAGGTATACATGCAGACCTCTATCCTTTTCGTTGTCGTTGCTCCATAAGCATATCATTGCAGGGCCGCCTTCAATGGGACGGCATGTCCACCGTCAGCTTAAACCCTACCAGTAACGGCCCGGATATCCGTCTTTGCCTCACGCTCTGCCAACGATGCGCACACTCCACCGCCATGCGATTCTTCAGCAGGTTCACAACAACGCAAAACACGAAGACAGAAACCCTAAGACAGGATGGGGTTGCTGCTTACCGCAAAGTACAGCAAAGCAACCAAGACGATGGCAATCAAGGCCACCACTATCAGGGTAGCAACCATCTTCTTTCCGCCCATCAGATCTAATAGTTTGTCGTCAACCGTCTGATCCGCGGCGGTCTTCTTCTTGTTAGGCTTCTTGGACATAATCCCTCTACTCCTGCATGAAACGTCGAAGTCCCGATCCATCGGTACTCTCGATTCTATGTGGGCAGCAAATCGTAAGCTGCAGGACCAGCAGCATTGAGCCCGCGGGCCGAAAAACGACCCGCGGGCCTTACGCTACTTTGCTCAATGCACCGTTACCGTGAATCCGTCCATGATATCGGCATCCACCACAATACGGCTACCCTCCATAACACGACCAGCAATCATCTCGTTGGCCACTCGGTCAACCACCTGGCGCTGGATCAGACGCTTGAGGGGACGCGCTCCGTACACCGGGTCAAAACCGTCAATGGCAAGCTGCTGCTTGGCGGAGGGAGTGACCTCAAGGGTGATGCGGCGCTCCTCAAGCCGGGCCCGCACATCCTTAAGCTGCAGATCCACAATGGGATCCATAGCCTCGATGGACAGGCTGTTAAAAGTGATCACGTCGTCGATGCGGTTGAGGAACTCCGGGCGGAAGGTGGAACGCAGCTCGTCATTCACGCGGTTTTGAAGCTCCGCCATCTGCTTGGCCAGCGTCTCAATGTCCGCACCCATCATATCCTCCATGGTCATGGACTTCTGGCTGGTCAGCTCCCTGATTGCCTGGCTTGCCACGTTAGAGGTCATGATGATGATGGCGTTCTTGAAGCTTACCACCCGGCCCTGGCCATCCGTCAGACGGCCGTCGTCAAGGACCTGCAGCAGGATGTTGAACACATCCGGATGGGCTTTCTCCATCTCATCAAGAAGGATCACGCAATAGGGCTTGCGGCGCACCGCCTCGGTGAGCTGTCCGCCCTCGTCATATCCCACATATCCCGGAGGCGCTCCGATAAGCCGCTGCACAGAGAACTTCTCCATGTACTCGGACATATCAATACGCACCATGGCCCGCTCGGAGTCAAACAGGTATTCCGCCAGGGCCTTTGCCAGCTCGGTCTTGCCCACGCCGGTAGGACCTAGGAACAGGAAGGATCCTATAGGACGGTTGGGGTCAGACAGACCAGCGCGGTTTCGCCTGATGGCACCCGCCACGGCAGACACCGCCTCATCCTGACCCACCACCCGCTCATGGAGCCGGTCTTCCAGGTCTGCAAGCTTCGCCAGCTCACTCTGCATCATCTTGGCCACAGGGATGCCGGTCCAGGCGCTTACCACTTCGGCAATCTCATCCTCGGAGACCTCCTCCTTCAAGATGGCGCCATCCTCCTGCTTGGCGTTGACCAGGTCTTCCGCAGCCTTCAGCTGCTTTTGCAACTCAGGCACCCGAGAGTAGCGGATCTCAGAGGCGCGGGCCAGGTCTCCCTCGCGGGTGGCCTGCTCCTCTTCCGTATGGGCCGCCTCAAGGTCTGCCTTCAGACGCTGCACGTTTTCGATGGCGTCCTTCTCGTTGCGCCACTCCGCCTTGCGGGCGTCAAGGGTTTCCTTGGTGGTGGCCATCAGCTTGCGCAGTTCCTCAAGACGCTCGGCGGAAGCGGGGTCGCTCTCCTTCATGAGGGCCTGCTCCTCAATCTGCATCTGAGTGTACTTGCGCTCAGCGGCGTCAATCTCCTCCGGCATGGAGTCAATCTGGATGCGAAGACGGCTGGCGGCCTCATCCATCAGGTCAATCGCCTTATCCGGCAGGAACCGGTCGGATATGTAGCGGTTGGACAGGTCTGCCGCAGCCACAATGGCGGAATCGGTGATGCGCACGCCGTGATGAATCTCGTACTTCTCCTTCAGGCCGCGCAGGATTGCCACGGTATCCTCCACCGTAGGCTCCCCCACCAGCACCGTCTGGAAACGACGCTCAAGGGCAGCATCCTTCTCAATATACTTGCGATACTCGTCAAGGGTGGTAGCACCAATGGTGTGCAGCTCGCCTCGAGCCAGGGCAGGTTTGAGCATGTTGCCCGCGTCAATAGACCCGTCTCCGGAAGAGCCCGCACCCACAATGGTGTGCAGCTCGTCAATAAACAGGATGATACGGCCGTCGGACTGCTTAACCTCCCGCAACACCGCCTTGAGACGGTCCTCAAACTCGCCGCGGTACTTGGCGCCGGCCAACATCTGGGAAATGTCAAGAGCCACCAGCTCCCTATCCCGCAGGCTAGAGGGAACGTCTCCGGCCACGATACGCTGAGCCAGCCCCTCTACGATGGCAGTCTTACCAACGCCGGGCTCGCCAATGAGCACCGGGTTGTTCTTGGTACGCCGAGACAGAACCTGGATGGTGCGACGGATCTCATCGGAACGGCCAATCACTGGGTCAAGCTTACCCTCCCTGGCCATCTGGGTCATGTTCTGCCCATAGGTGTTCAGGGCGTCAAGTTCCAACTTGGACTGCTGGTCCGTGACCCGGGCATCCCCTCGCAGCCCCTCATAGGCCTCCCGCAGGTTCTTGGAAGTAACTCCGGCACTATTGAGCACCTTGCCCGCACTGCCCTTGTCCTCTGCAAGGGAGATCAGCAGATGCTCGCTGGTGGCATAACTGTCTCCCATCTTCTCCGCGATCTTGACCGCGTTGTCTATATCGGTCATCAGTTGGTTGGTGGGAATGGACATGCCCGTCACGCCTCCGGTGACCCGAGCGCCGTTTTCCACGGTCCTATCCACGTTCTTCTTC
>JAQXQN010000196.1 GCA_029101185.1 Eggerthellales bacterium
TCCGCGAGGCGCTTCTTCGCGGCCACCTGCTTCCTGTAGAGCAGCTCGTCCAGGGCAGCCACGTCTGGCTCCTCCTCATACCATGCGGTCTCGCACGAGAGCAGCAGGGCCTCGAAGTCGACGAGCCCCATGTCAACGGGAGCTCCGGTCCGCCCATCGAGGACGACGGCCTCGATGTCGGTGGTGTTCCTGTAGCCCTTCTGCTCCCACTCGCAACATGCGAAGGAGTAAGTGCCCTTGGGAAGGATGGGGCTGCGAGTCGCAAGCGTCACGTTCTGGGAGGAGGTGGGCACGGGCTGCTCGTCGATGGCCATCACCACGAGCGGATTGGACAACGACACAAACAGTGCCGACTCCGGGTCGCTCTCCTTCGATCCGTCGAAGTCGAGGGCGATGACCTGGGCGTCGCTTTGCAGGTACCACTCGAGCTGCTTGTACTGGTCGGACGCCGACTCTACCTTGCGAGCCCGGCGCAGCTTCACGAGCTTCTTCAGCAGCCTGTCCTTATCCGACCTGAACATCCTGGCACGAACCTGCCCCGGGTTCACTATCTCGAACTGGGAGGAGGGGCATGCCGCCGAGAGGTATTCGACGAGAAGCCGCTGCAGCAGGGCCATCTGCATGTCCCTCTCGCTTCCGACGATCTCGTCCTCTGTGGCGAGGTCCATGAGGAACAGGTCCTTGGAGTTCGACTCGAATTCCCTCTGCTCCTCGGCGTCGCGGATGGCGTTGTCGATGCCCTGCTGGGCCTTCTCCGCCTTCTGCTCGTCGCTCAGGGAAAGGTCGTAGGCGATCTTCGTCAGGTCGCTCTCGACGCCGCCGAGCACTCCCTCGAGGTCGCCGACGGTGGAGCTGAAGATACCCAGCCTCTCGAAGCAGCGGAAGAAGATCCTCTCTTCGACCGTCCCCTGGGTGATGAAGTTGTAGATGCGCACCTTCGGCGACTTCTGGCCGAAGCGGTCGATGCGGCCGATGCGCTGCTCAATCTTCATCGGGTTCCAGGGGATATCGTAGTTGACCATCCTGCTGCAGAACTCGTAGTCGAGGCCCTCGCAGCCGACCTCCGAGGAGAGCAGCACGTCGATGGCGAACGGATCCTCCTTGGGCAGGCGGAACCTCTCGCGCAGCTTGTCCCTCTCCTCTGACGGGGAGTCGCCGGTTATGACCGCGCAGCGCACGCCGGCCTTGGAGACGTTCCTCTTGAGGTAGCGCAGGGTGTGCTTGAAGAACGAGAAGACGAGCAGCTTCCCGTCCTCATCGCCGGCCGAGGTCTCTTTGATGATGTCGATGAGCTTCTCGGTCTTGGCGTCCCGCTCGGGAAGCCTCTCCGCCAGGACCTTGAGCTCGCCGGCCAGCCCGACTAGGGTATCCGTCAGCTCGACGTCGTCGATGTCGAGGTCCATATCGTCCGAGAGGCCCCGGATAGAAAGCAGCCCGCGGCTCGTGAAGCTGTCGAGCATCCCGGCGAACGCGGGGAGGCAGCTCGTCATCAGGCGGTCGATGGTGGCCATGATCATCCTCGCCACGAGCGTTCCGTGCTGGGCGGTGTAGATGCCCAGGGCGAACTCGTGAGCGGCCTCGTAGAACGCCTGCTCCTCCGACGAGTACGCGATCTCAACCGTCACCGGCTCGCGCAGCGTGAACTCGCCGATATCTCGGCGCTTGGTCCTGTTGATGACGTGGGCGAAGGAGTGCAGGTCCTCGAGGTCGCGCAGGCACGACATGCGCTCCTCGTCGGAGAGCGCGTCGCCCGGGAGGCGGTCGCACCAATACGTGAGTTGCCTGTTGCCCCCGTAGCGCGCGGAGGCCCAGGCGCTTGACCCCACGACGTGCGAGAGGGCGTCGGAGGCGCGCTCCTGCCATCCCTCCTTCGTGGAGCTCCTTATGTTCCTTATGGCCGCGTTAAGGTACTGGTTCGGCTCGGCCATCTCGTTGAAAAGGCTCTCGTTCGTGAAGTCCTCAGGGAGCAGCAGGCTCAGCAGGACGAACAGGTCCCTGCTCCTCAGCTGAATCGGGGTGGCCGAGAGGAACACTGCGATGTCGCTGCAGTCGGAGAGGTAGTCGAGGATGGCGTAGGAGTTGCTCGCGGTGTTCACCACGTGATGGGCCTCGTCCAGGACGAGCATGTCGAAGTGGAGTCCGTCCTCGAGCCCCATGAGCTTGTTGGCCGTCTCCTCGCGCCTGATCATCTCCAGGCCCGCGATGCACTTGGCATGTTGGTACGGCCATTCGCCCTCGAGCTCCATCTCGCGGATGCAGTAGTCCAGGGTCGGGCCGTCAAGGATAGAGAACGGCTCGTCGAAACGGGTCTTCATCTCCCTCTGCCACTTGGGCGCGAGCTCCTTGGGGCAGACCACGAGTATCGACTCGATACTCTCCCTCCGCTCGAACTCCTTGATGATGATGCCGGTCTCGATGGTCTTGCCCACTCCGACCTCGTCCGCGACCAGCAGGCGCGGGCGGTCCGCCTTGACGATCTTCTTCAGAGGCCTGAACTGGTAGGGGATGAACTTAATTTTGCCTGCATTGAGGGAGAACAGCGAGGAGTACGATGGAAGCGTGAGCTTCCTCGCAGCGTACGATGCGAGGAAAGCCTCCAGAGTCAGCGCCGACGCGGTCTGCGGGCTCTCGTCGAAGGGCGAGAGCTGGTTGGCGTAGTACTCGCCGATGTCCCCGGCGCCATGGAACACCTGGTAGCGCCTCATGCCGCCGACGGGGGAAAGCTCGGCGGTCACCACGCCCTCGACGCTGCCGTCGATGGAGAGCCTGACGCGCTCGCCTACCGCGAATACTCTTTCTTCGTCCGTTGCCAAGTCGAAGCCCTCCTCTTAGCTGAAGTCGAAGTCCCCGAAGGGGTCTTCCTCCCCCTCTTCGGCTGCTGCGGCCGCGTCTTCGGCAGTCGCCGTATTCTCATAGCCCATGGGCCTGATGTCCATCTCCGGGGCCGCCTCGTCGGCTGCCTCCGCAGGCGCCTCGCCCGATATCACGTCATCCTCGCAGAACTCCGCATTGCCAAGGTCCACGACAATCAGGTTGTCAAGCGCCCTGGTCAGAGCGATGTAGAGCTCGTTGTCGCTCATGCCGTCCTCAATGACGACGACGGCGTCGAACTCAAGGCCCTTTGCCACCTCGACGGGGATGACCGACACCTTCCCGGAGTCGACCACGCCGTACGACGCGTCCTTGCCCAGCAGCTCATCCAGCGTGCCCTTCACGCCGGCCAGGCCCCTTCGGTAGACGATTGCGCAGCGCAAGCCGTCGCGCGATGCGCGGAGGGCAAACAACTCCTCTACCGCGTCCCGCAAACCCGTTTCCACGACTTCTGCGCCGTCCAGGCCGACGCCCACGGTCTTGAGGCCGAGCCTTTGGTTGCAGTAGTCGGTGATCTGCAGGGTGTTTCGGTAGTTCTCGTCGAGGGTGTAGACACCGGCGGAGATCATGCGGCCGGCCTCAGCCCAATCCGATATGCCCCTATGGGGGTAGATCATCTGCCCCGTGTCGCCATAGAGGTTGATGACCGCCTCGGGCCCGAGGATCCCCTTAAGGAGTGCGAGCTCCGCCTTCGACAGGTCCTGGGCCTCGTCGATGGAGACACATACGCCAGCCCCGTCGACGGACCCGTAATAAAGGTGGCAGAACAGGAGGCGCATGTACAGGTCGTGGCGGTAGTTCGCAGGATCCGCCGACCCCACCCCGTGCTCTTTTCGCAAGCTGTCGATCTCCTCATAGAAGGCCTGCTTCACGGCCTTCGCGTCGAGGCCCTCCGCAATCGTTTCGGCCGCATCGAGGAGCCTCATGTCCTCCTCGGTGACTACCATGCCCTCAGCCTCGGACAGGTCCCGCTTGGCGGTTTCGAGGTTCTCGGCCAATATCCTCACGCGGTCCTCGCCCCGCTTGAGGTAGCGCCTCTGGTCGAGGCTCAGCTCCTGGTATGTGCGCGAGTAGGCCGCGAGCTCCTCGCTCCAGGCCTGTACTTCGTCTGCCCCGGGGAGCTTGGAAGCGTCCGGGTAGTCGTCACTCGCGAATGCGTCGACGAAGGGCTTGAGCGCGTCGACTGGCGCCTTAGCCTCCACGACGGCGGCCTCGAGCGATTCAATCTCATCCTCAATGCCTTTGCAACGCTCCTGGCTCTCCAGCAAGGCGGCGGCCAAGTCGTCGCGTTGCTGCGCAGCGGCGGACATCTCGCCCCGAACGCGCACGAGGGTCTCTTCGCAGGTCTCGCGAAGCGTTCTGATGTGGTCACCTGCGGCCTCGTCCAGGGCTGCTTCGTAAGCTTGCCTGTACGCTTCCTCTGCACGCCTGATGCCCTCGCGAAGTCTGCGCTTCTTTCCGAACTCGAACACGCCGGTGTCGGAGAGCTCGCGTTCGAGCGCGACGATCGCCTCGGACTCGGCGGCGCATGCTTCACTGGCAGCCGCCTGGACCTCAGGCTTGCCCTTCACCTCGTCGATGCCGATGCTGCCCTCTGCCGCTTTCCGAGCCTCATCGAGCTCGCCGTTCAGCTCATCAAGAGCATCTTGGGCCTCGCTGAGCGAGTCATGGGTCTTCTGACGGTGCTGCTCTGCGATCTTGAACCGCGACTGCGCGTTCTTCAGATTGCGGCGCGCGCCTTCGAGCCCCTCCTCCAGCGCACGGAATGATGGGATGGCTTGCTCTCTGACGCTCGCGGCGATGGGCCCAAGCGTGTTGACAGCACTCTCGTAGCCCGAGCTGACCTTCTCGAGCTCGGCGGCAGCGCCCTCGAGGGCACCCCTCTTCTCCGAGACGCGTGCAAGAGCGATATCCACCTCGCTGCGGATCTTTCGGCACGAGCGCCTCAGCCCCAGATAGAGATCGTAGACGGAGGCGTTGCCGGAAAGGCCCTCCCCCTTCGCCTCAAGCATGCTCGCCACTCCCGAGTCCTCGACCTCGGAGAGGGCCGCCTTCCGGAAGCCCGCCACCACGTCGCTCAGCTGAGCGGAGAAGGTGACCGAGTAGACGCGTTCCAGATACGCCGGCGGAAGCTGCAGCTCAGGGACGATCCGTAAGTCCTCGAATGCTACCTTGGGCAGCGTCTTGCGCGAGCCCTTACCGCCTCCCTTGACGTATGTGTCGTTCCTCGAGAGCTGCCGACCCAGCCGCACGTAGTAGGACTCGACGGTCATCCTCGAGATGCTTCCCAGCTCCAGCTGCTCGCAGAGCTCGTCGATGTGTTCGTTGAACGACTGACTCGGGGTCAGAACGACGTACTTGGAGAAGTCCGTCTTCGGGTGGTTGAAAGCCAGGTATGACAGACGGTGGAGCAGGATCATCGTCTTTCCGGATCCCGCGCAGCCCTGCACGATGAAGTTCTCGTCGATTGGCAGCTCGAGTATCTCGTTCTGGCTCTGCTGGATGGTCTTGATGATGTCGGAGAGTTTGTAGTTGCGACGCTTGTCCTTGAGCACCGAGAGCAGGAACGGGTCGATGATCTCGCCGTCGAGGGACATGTCCGCAGTGTCGAACTCGGTGTTCACGCCCAGCAGCTTCGCGTCCTTGATCTGGACCATGCGCCTGAGCTTCAGGTCGTACGTGTGGACATACTTGCCGTCCTCCACATCGGTCTTGAACTGCCTCTGGCTCTTGTTTCGGTAGGTCTTGCCCAGCGGGCTGCGCCAATCGAGGACGATGGTCTGGCCGAAGTTTCCTATACCTTTCTCGCCGATGTAGAACGACCGGGCTTCTCCGTCGTCGACGACGGCCTCGAAGTGGCAGAAGTAGGGCTCGGCCTTGTAGGAGCGCGTCGCTTCCTCGCGCTCTATGGCTCGCTCGCGTTCGTCTATGGCTATCTTCTTGCGCGCAATGTCGTCGTAGTCGACCGCGCGCCAGTTCCTCAGGTCGCGGTCCAACTTCGCGATCTTCTCCTGCAGGGGTGCCAGTATCCCGTCAATCTGCCCCTCCACGCACTCAAGGGCCTCGGCCTCCTCGTCGAAGGCGAGCTTCTCGTAGTCCTCAGTGTTGTTGAAATCAGTAGCCATGTTCCCTAATTATGCGGTTCTCCCGCTTTCCGTCCCTCTATTGGACTGGGACTGTTTTATGGACATTCGGAATCGAACTAATGAGCGAACTGCCGCTCATATTCCACGGGCGATAGGTTGCCGAGGGATGAATGCGGCCGCCTGGTATTGTAATACAGCTCGATGAACTTGAAAATTTCCTGCCTGGCCCCTATCCGGGTGTCGTACTTGCGATCGAGGGGAGGTCAGGAACGATTTCGCCCGCCTTCTCAACCATGTCGAATAACTCCTCTGAGGAATGGACCCCGAGTTTTTGATACACGTGCCTGGTGTGGCTCTTTGCGGTGTTGGTGCTGACGCTCATCTCGTCCGCGATGCTTTGCAGCTTCCTTCCCCTGACCATGAGGCGAAGCGCGTCCTCTTCCCTGGTCGTTAGCCCATACGTTTGGGAAAGGGATGAGCACGCTTCGTCCAAGATTCTACCCAAAGGTGCTCGGTCAGTAGCGCCTTCCTGTTTCGGCTTTGGCCTTGCCATCATAGCTTTGGGCAGAAGGGGCACTCTTCCGTACACGACGAATTGGGATCCAGCAACGAACATCAGGTATGCCAGCACCATGAAGACGGGCGAGTAGTCGAACCCTACCACCGACCTGAGCGCGTTTTCGAGGAACGCGCCCACCGACAGGCCGAGGGAGTTCGTGAAGAACACCGCTATGACCGTTGGCACGAAGTGGTGTTTGAACTCGAACACCGCGTCTGCCGCCACCCGGTAAAAGACCGTGACGTACAGAAAGAAGCCTGCGAACACCAGCGGGAGGATAAGGGTGTCGCTTTCAGGGAACGCGTATACCATCACTATCGCTGCGGTTGCGTAAACGATGGCCGACAGTGGGATCACGGTCCCTTTGCGCTTTGCGGTGACCGCCAACTCCACCGTAGAAGCCCCGATGATAAACAGCACCGTCAGGGATATGTAGGCGGAGCCCGAGAATGCGTCCACGATTCCGAGCTGGTCTATGGCCGAGTTTCTGATGAAGTTGATCGAGAGGCTGATTACAAAGAACGCGAATAGTAACCCTGAGGGCACGTGCACCATCTTCCTCAGGGCTTTCATACGCTCCAATGCGCCATCTGAAGCGAGGGGGTTTCCGGGGACGTTTTCGGAAGCGGCAGGCAGCGCGTCGCTTTTTGCCGAGATTCCCGCAAGGAGGGGCATCGCGAAGACGCAGAACAATATGACGTTATAGGGAAGATTGTCGACCAGCAGATACAGGAGCAGGTGGAGGATCATGCCGAGTATGATGGTGATCCTCCGCGCATATGGATTCGCGATCCCAATAAGCAGGCCCACGAGCTGGAGGTCCATGAAGATGATTCCGCCAGCCAGGCATATCCCGCCAAGCGCTCCGAGGGGCAACGGGATGGATTCCCCGGCTAACGAGGGAAGCAGCGCGGTCAACGTCCCCGCCTCCAGGAGCGCAACGACGACCACCCTGAAGAATCGGGAGGAAACGAGACGCTGGGTCTTTTTGGAGAAAGCCATCGCGATGGCGCAGACGATTAATGATCCATAGTTCGAAATGGTCCAGAACAGGGAGAGGCTCCCACCAGGTTGGTGAAGCAGGGGCGCGTAGACCAAGGTCGCCTCCCATGCCCAGAACAGCGTAAAGGTTAGACAGGCCCGCATGGACCTTTTGCTCAGGATGACCCGGATGCTCTCCGTACCCTGTTCCATAGAAGCCCCTCCCTCCCGTTATCACCCAAGGTGGGTGAAACATAGGGTTTTTCAGCCTACCTGGGTGTTTTCGCTCGTAAATCTATCAGACATTGTGCGGTTTGCAAGGGCAAGCCTTCAATTTCGAGGGTGGGCCCGATTGCGAATGTCGTTGTCGAATGACACAGGAGGAAGACATGAAGGAGAATCTCACCCGCCGTTCCTTTATGGTAGGCGCAGGCATCGCGTCCGTGGCGGCGCTGGCCGGCTGTGCAAGCACGTCCGGGGAGGCTGAACCTGCGGCCGCTGGCACCGATATCGCCTGGGATCTGGAGACCGAGGTTCTGGTAGTGGGCGCAGGCGGAGCCGGCCTGACCGCCGCCGTCGCCGCCCAGGACGAGGGTGCGAAGGTCACCATCATCGAGAAGGCCACCGTGGAGTGCGAGACAGGGTACGGCGCCACCAGGTCATCCGGCGGCAACGCCTGCGTTGTCGTGGACGTCGACGGCGCCGTAAAGTACATCAAGGCCCAGAGCCTCGGCTTCGCAGACGCGACCGTGGCCAGGGCGTGGGCCGAACAGGGTCTGACCCTCACCGATTTCCTGGATAAGCACTCGGTGAACTACGTGCTCCGCGAGGACCAGCCTGGCGCCGACTTCCCCAACTTCCCGGGCGCCGACTCCCTGGTTGCCATGCAGATCGCCGACCCGGACAACCCCACCACCGTCAGGGGCGGCGGCTACTACCTGCGCACCATGATTCCCCAGTTCAAAGACGGCGGCGGCGAGATTGTCCTGGGCACCCAGGCCACCGAGTTCATCCAGAACGAGTCGGGCGAGGTGATCGGCGTCAAGGCCCTCCAGAACGGCTCCGAGATCTCCATCCACGCCACCAAGGCGGTTATCATGACCTGCGGCGGCTTCGAGGCCAACCCCCAGATGATGTTCGACTATATGAGGACGTTCCCCATCGCGGGGCTCGCTTGGCCCCTGAACACGGGCGACGGCGTGAAGATGTGCCAGGCGATCGGTGCCGACCTCTGGCACATGAACAACGTGTGCGCCCAGGGCTATGGCTTCCAGTACCCCGGGTTCTTCGAGCTGCGCACGGGCCTCAATGGCGCGGGATTCCCGGCCAAGAGCTACATCTTCGTCAACAGGCGCGGCCTGCGTTTCGAATGCGAAAACCCGAACAAGGCCGGCGGACCCCTCGGTCACCGCAGCTACCTGGACTACAACCGCTTCGACACCTCCAACGAGCAGGTCAACGGCGGCTTCGACAACAACCCCTTCTACGCTATCATGGACAGCAAGGTCATCGAGGCCGGCCCCATTTTCAAGCCCTCCCCCAACAGCGGAATCCGCGCGGTTAACCCCGCCGACGGCGGCCTGGCCGAAGAGTGGAGCGACGACAACAGTAAGGAAATCGAGGCCGGCTACCTGATCAAGGCCGACACCCTAGAAGAGCTCGCCGCCAAGATCAACGAGTACAGCAAGGACGAGGGCTACGTCATGGAAGGCGCCGCGCTTGCCGCGACCGTTGAGAAGTACAACGGCTTCTGCTCCGCCGGCGAGGACCCGGAGTTCGGCCGCCCCGCCACCAACGCCGACGAGCCCAACCTGGTGGCCCTGGACACCCCGCCCTTCTACGCCCTGCGCCTGATGCCCTCCGTGTATAACACCGTGGGCGGGCCGCGCAAGAACGGCAAGGGCCAGATTCTCCACGTGTCCGGCAACCCCATCCCGCGCTTGTACGCCGCAGGCGTCTTCAGCGAGGCTGCCGACCAGTCCTACACCATGTACGGGCAGAACTGGGCCGAGATCATCAACTTCGGCAACATCACCGGCCGCAACGCCGCCGCCGAGGAGCCCCTGCAGTAGCCACAGGCAATCGACCAGGAAGCCGGGCCTCTCCCCCGGCTTCCCTTTCATCGTAAGGATATCCCTATGAACAAGAAGCGTCTCCTCGCTGTTGCGACCGCAGTGGTGCTGTGCGTGTGCCTCGCGGCGCTGACGGCGTGCGCAAAGGCCCCGGAAACCGCCCAAGGCCAGCAGGATTCGGACTCCTCCGGCTCCCAGGCTGCGGCGGCAATGGAGTGGTCCGCGGATTCCGACTGCTCGGCGTGCCATGCGGCTGAGGCGGAGTCCCTCGGCACGGTTCAGACAGCGGCCGCCCACTCGGGCAACGGATGCTTGTCCTGCCATTCCGATGAGGCCCACCTCAAGGAGGTCCACGAGTCCAGCGACGGGGATTCTGTCCCCGCGAAACTCTCCAGTGCGGGTTCGATAGGTTCCGATATCTGCTTGGGCTGTCATTCCACCGACACCCTTAAGGCGGCCACCGCAGATGGTCCGGCCTTGATCGACGAGGAGGGCACCTCCGTTAACCCCCACGACCTTCCCGAAGGCCACCTTGGGGAGAAGGTGGATTGCGCCGACTGTCATTCGGTCCATGCTGGATCCAGCCCCCTGGACAACGCGGAGTCTCAATGCGCCTCGTGCCACCATGAGGGCGTGTACCAGTGCGGAACCTGCCACGAATAGCACGCATGAGGCATTGGCAAACGCTTCACAGCCTCGCCTCTGTTTTCCCTCCCTCCCTTTAGCGTCCGGGCTGCGTCGTTGACGCGGCCCGGACGCGTAAAAGCCCCTGGATCAATACGAGCCAGGGGCTGTGGAGGGATGCGTCAGGATCATTTGTAATCTGAAAGACCAGAGCCAGGGGAGCTGAAGTGGTAGTCGATCCCGCCTATGTCTTCGAATTCCGTGGCCGTCTTGGCCGAAGCGGGATGGAGGGATCGGTATTGACAATTCTCGTAGAGCCTCAGGACCCTACCCAAGGGAAGCAAGGACATCGGAGGACTTTTCGACAAGCGCCTTGATGCGTTCGTCCATCACTTCATCCTTCTTGCCGCCAACCAGGGCCGTCTCGGTCATCTCCTTCAGGAGTTTCACGAGCAGGATGTTGTTGCTCAGCAGGACCTTCTCCTCTTCGGTGAAGGCCCTGTAGCTTTTCTTGCGGGACACCAGTTCCTCGAGTTTCGACACCTCCTCGATATAGACCCCGTAGACCTCCTCAATCGCCCTACGGTGAAGGTCGGCGGCGCTCCTGAGCCTCTTCATGAATTCCTTCGACGTCTCAAGATCGGCGACCGCCTCCGTGAGGATCCCCTTGGCCTTCTTCGCCTTCCCGCGGTCCATGAGGCCCTTGACCGCCAGCGCGGTTCCGCCGGCCACGATTGCCGCGGCGGCAACGGCTCCGCCGAGCAGCATCGTGCCCGCCGCCATGCCGCCACCCCCTGTGGCAATCGAGCCTCCGCCCAATGCCGCGAGGGCGGCGTTCTTCGCCGCCGCGCCTGCAAGCATCACGATGGGCGTGCCCGTCGATGCGACGCCCAGGGTGAGGACGCCGCCGTAGATTGCGGCACCCGCGAAGGTCCCGGCGCCAGCCATGGCGACAGCACCACAAAGTAGGTTGGCCGCCTTGATGCTCGCCTTCTTCAGCTCGCCCACCTTCAGCACCGGCAGGTCGAAACCGTCCGACAGGTCCATGTCGCTGAACCTGGGCCTGTTCTTAATCATCTCGAAGGCGTCGGCGAATCTGACGAAGTCCTCTTGGACCTCGAGTTCGAGCCTCCCCAGGTCGTCCGCGGCGGCCACGGCCCTCTTGCGGACGGCCTCATACTCCGCCGTCGCGGCATCAAGCTCGGCCTGGCACTGCTCGATGGTCTTCTTAGAGTCATGGTGCATTTTCCCGCCTGCCGCCATGAGCGCCGCGCCTAAGGGGATGGCGATCTTCACACCAAGCTTTATAATCTCGTGGATGGCCATGGCTCATTTCCTCGCTTTCGCTAGAACACCAGCTCGGCGTCCGGATCGTTCATGAAGCCGTCGAGGCTCTCCCCGTAGGGCGCGGCCTCGACGTACTGGGTCAGGATGCAGTTCAACTCTTGCTCCGAGCGGGCGGATGTGATTTCGGCAGACGCGGCCCTCAGGGCTAGGACCTGCGACGAGTATCCACCTATATCCATTCCGACCAATTCGGCGGCGTGGGCGTCGATGGCGCGCTGGGCCTCCTCAAGCGCCATAAGGCCTCGGTCCACCTCGCCCATCACCAGGTTCAGCCGGGCGACAAGGCTGTCTATCAGCCCGGAGTGGTCCAGGTAATAGAGCAGCGAGGCCTGGATGATCCCGGTCGCGACCGCCCCGACGAACGCGGGGAGCACGTTCCCCACAACAGGAATGGCCCTGAAGGCATTCCCGAGCGCCTCCTCGAGAAGCGATCCGGCAACGACCGAAACGCCTACGGACGATACCTTCGCGACCGCGAGGGCAAGCTCGCCTGCGGGGAGGTTATCGGGGTTGAAGCAGATGATCCTGAACGCCTCCGCAACGGACGACCAGCAGTAGCGGATGATCCGGCCTGCGGTCTTGGCGGACGCCGCAAGCATGTTCACGAGGATGAGCGAAAGCTCCGAGAGGACGCCTGCGATAACGCCGCTGCCAGCAGCGGCGATGATCTCCCTGTAGTCGCCCTTCACCTTGCCTATGGACGTCGCGACGAGCCTGCCCGAGAGACGGAGGAGCTCGGAGAACTCGGCGCCCTCGGCCGCTCGCCTTCTTATCTCGGGAAGCCCGTCCTGGAGGCTTACCCACACCTCGGCGATCACAAGGCCGAGAACCTGCCTCAGGGCCATCCTTGCGCCTGACCTTAGTGCGACTGAAGCCGACTGGTGCAGAAACTGCGAGCTCATGTAGTACCTTGAGGCGACCTGGGCGTCCATGGCCGCCAGCGCCTCTGACTCCGCCCGCCTCATGCGGTCCGCCACTTCGGGGTCGAGGTCCGGATTGACCGCCATGTATCCCTCGGCGGTGGCGTCCTTCTTCGACCTGTTCAGAGAGGGGCTTGTGGCCCTAAGGTTGCCGTCGCTGTTGGCAAGCTCCGCACGATGCTCAGGGTCAAGCGCCGCATAGACGGCGTCGTAATGGACGTTCTTCGCGGAATAGACGTGCTCGGCGTCGAACGCTTCACCTGGGGCCAGGCTCTCGCCCGTGTAAACGTCCTTCAGACCGCCCTCGGTCTGACTCCTCTGGAGGTCCTGCCTCCTTGCCCTATAGTCCCTGTTGCCTCTGTGATACTCATATGAAACATAATCCCCAGGATTGGAGTAGGCCTCGGCGTGCTCCTCGGAGGCGTAGACGTACCTCAGCCTCTTGGCTTCGAAGCCGTCATCCGTCGGGTCGACGGCTTTCCAGGATTCCTCGTTAAGCTGCTGACGTTGGCGACCGTGTCAACGTGTCCGCCCCTGCGGTCGTCCGAGAAGAGGAGGAAATCGAGGCCGAAGGACACGAAGAGGCTGCGCGTCACCACGGCGCGATACTCCTTCAGCAGGTCATCGCAGCCGATTGTCTTATCGATTCTGTTAACCTCAACGGTGTTCAAAAACGCTCCTCTTTCTTCTGCTGCCCACATGATAATTCTTCAAAGAGTATATCCGTGTCGCTACGCGTCGAAATCGCCGGTAGACGGGGATTCGATGAAACAGGGAGGGTTTTCTTGCGAGACTAGAACTGGTTTGGCCAGATGCGACTTCAGGGTTGACAGGGTATAATCTCAACTCGCGCGCGGTGCCGCGCTTCGCCACGTTCGAAAGGGGGCTGCGTTGGCAACCAGGACAAAACTGAAGGTCGTCAAGAACTACGTCGCCCTCGACTTGGAGACAACGGGACTGAGCGCGGAAAAGAATCGCATCATAGAGGTTGCTCTGCACAGGGTCTCTGACGGCGTCGTGAAGAAGTCCTACCAGACGTTGGTAAACCCCGGCCGTAAGATAAGCGCCGAGGTTTCAGGGCTCACCGGGATCACCGATGAGATGGTCAAGGATGCGCCCTGCATCGAGGACATTATCGAAGGGGTCGCCGCATTCATCGGCAAGAGCCCGATCGTCGGCCACAACGTCAGCTTCGACGCCGAGTTTCTTGACCGCTGGGTCCCTGGAGGTCTTAGTAACACGCTCATAGACACCATGCGCATCAGCCGCCTGGTCAACCCGGGGCTTGAGAACCACAGGCTCGGCACGGTCTATAGGCACTGCCTATCTCTCGGGATGAAGCCCGTTGCTGACGGATCGGCTCACCGCGCAGGCTACGACGCGATGATGACCCTGGCGTGCTACGAGTTCATGAAGGACCGCCTGCAGGAAGCTCTGGCGAAAGGCTCGGCGACATCCGCCGGCTCCGATTCGAGGTCCAGCGCCGCAGCTACAGGAACTACTCGTCGATCTCTCAAACTGTACACATACGACGGATCCCCATTCAAGAAGGACAAGCCGGGCCAGGAGTACCGCTTCACGGTCAGCCTGGCGAAGCCGGTGAAGCTCAAATCAAAATACACGAGCGGGACCTGGTCGTACTCGGGCGGAAGAACCGAGGACTCCGCCCCTGTCTACCACGGCCCTACCTGCATCGGGTTCCTTGCCGGGCTGAGCCAGGCGGAGGTTTCCTCCATTCTTTCCAACCCCCAGGACACGTTCCATTTGAATGCCACCCTCAAGGGGTTCTCCAAGGACCTTAACGGCTGTCCCGTGTTTTCTAATCTCTCCATTGAGAGGAAGCGGCAGAACGAGACGATCTCCTACGCCGTTGGGAAAGGCCTGGGTATGCTGTTCAACAAACTGAAGAGATAAGGTCTCGTTGACAGGCGTCCAGGAAGAATACGGTCATTGGCGCCTTTTCGGTCAACACGCTTACCAATCCGCAATGCATCACGCTCTGAAGCAGCATGTGGGCTCAGCGGGTATCAGAGTGGCAAGGTTCGCACCTCACCAATATCTCTCTGGAGACAACACAACAATTCGCTTGGACATGCATATCGACGATCCGGGCAACCAAGACCTACCCGAAGGCCTGTATCTTTTCGCAGCCCTTTGTTTCACCCATCCCCCAGCGGGCAAAAAACGGGTCGTACACCTACGCCCAAAACTGTTCAAAAAGACCGTCGCAACGGGTCGCCCTCCGTATACGGAAGCGCCCCAGGAGTGGCCTTAAGGCCGCGCTGCGCCAAGTGAAGAGCCTCCTGGACCGCTACCTGTCCATCCTTCCATTGCCTCTTGCCACAAACAATCGCTCAACCAGCGACAGCAAACGCGTCAAATCCTTCTATACGCAGAATATATTGACACCCTTCATCGGGCCGCAGTATCCTCAACTCAATGACTGTCACAGCGTTTTAGGACACTTTGATATGACAGTCGAAAGGCCGGGCCAGGACGTTTCGACGCGAAAGCCCGACAAGGGAGAAGGAGGAGGAAACATGACCCTGAGTCGACGCAATTTCCTGAAATGGAGCGCTGCCACTGCAGGAGCCGCAGGCCTGGTGGGCCTGACCAGCTGCAGCAAGGCCGAAGAGGGCGGCCAGCCGGCTGGAGCTCCCGAAGAGGTGCAGGGCGAATGGTACAACGCACCCTGCTACAACAATTGCAGCTGCGGTTCGTCCCGCTGCCTGAACAAGGTGTTCGTCTCCGATGGCGTGCCGCTGAAGACCCGCACGGACGAGGATGAGGTTGACACCTATGCCATGCCCCAGCGTCGCGCCTGCCTGCGTGGACGCGCCAAGATGAGCGAGGTGCTTTCCCCTGCGCGCATCAAGTACCCCATGAAGCGCAAGAACTTCAGCCTGGACAACCCCCAGGGCGAGCTGCGGGGTAAGGACGAATGGGAGCGCATCAGCTGGGATGAGGCTCTTGACCTGGTGGCCGCTGGCATCCAGAGCATCCTGGACAAGTACGGCCCCAAGGGCATCCTGTGCGGCGCATCCTCCAATATCGGCGACGGCTTTTATGACCAGAACGTCTGCCTGCTAGACGCTCTGGGCGGGTCCGTCCACCACGAGGCCGGCACCGTGTCCTACGGCTCCTGGGCCGTGGTTGACACCCACATGCTCGGTGGCTTCGGCATGTCAGCCACCCCCCACCACCTGCAGATGCTCTCCAGCGACCTTCACGTCTTCTTCGGGTGCAACTGGGCTTCCAACAAGGCGGGGAACCATACCTGGTTCATGCAGCAGTGCCGCGAGCGTGGGGCCAAGGTGATCATCATCGACCCCTGGTTGAACCAGACCGCCCAGGTCATCGCCGATGAATGGATCCCCATCCTCCCTGGCACCGACACCGCTCTGATTCTGGCCATCTGCCACGAGTGGATTGACGCGGGAACCTTTGACCAGAACTTCCTGGACACCTACTGCATCGGTTTCGACAACGAGCATATGCCTGAAGGGGCCCCTGAAAACGCGTCCTTCAAGGACTACGTCATGGGAACCGGCTACGACATGTTCCCCAAGACACCCGAGTGGGCAGAGTCCATCTGCGGAGTCCCCGCTTCCAAGATTCGCGAGCTGGCAGAGGAGATTGCCTCCGTGGACAAGGTTGACTTCTTCTCCAGCCAGTCCACTTCCAAGATTCCTGCAGGCGAGCAGTTCGCCCAGGCCTTCTACACCATGGCGCTGATGCACGGCGGAATCGGCACCCCCGGCCATTACATGGGCTGGTCCGGCATTAAGGACTTCACCAGCGGTTCCGCGTTTGCGGGCGGTTACTGCCCCACAGAGGCAGACCCCGTCAATCCCCTTGCTCCCGCCGGCTCTCCCGTGTACATGTACTACCCCATCCCCCAGTTCGACACCCTGCAGGGCGCAGACTGGCTCAACCTTGAGCCTGCCGAAACATGGCGAAGCATCCTTGCCGGTGAGTACGGACGGGACTGCTGGCCCGGCGGCAAGATCAAGCTGGACATT
>JAQXQN010000197.1 GCA_029101185.1 Eggerthellales bacterium
AGCTGACCAACGGTTACGGCGTCACCATCAAATCCGGGCTGAGGGATCGTAGAATCACTCATAGGTACCTCCTATAGCCCCCATTATAAGTCAAACTCGCGCACCTCTCCCCCAGGAAGCACCACGCTGACCTGCCGATACCCCGCCTCATACATGGCTTGATAGGCCTGACGGATACCGCTGGCCACGTCAGCTGTGCCATGGGCATCGGTTCCCACGGTGCAGGCCACCTGGGCCTGAGCAAAACGAGCGAGCAAACCAGGCGCAGGATAGAGTTGCCCGCAGGGATGTCGAAGCCCTGCAGTGTTGACCTCAATCATCCTTGCCGAAGCTCGAGTTGCCTCAACCATCAAATCATACAAAGGACCCAGGTCAAAAGAGGGCATGAAGCCATACTTCTTGACCACATCAGGGTGGGCAAGACAGGTTATGGGTGAAGGAGCAGATGCCATCGCGCACCATTCGTCAACGTAATCCCGCCACACCTGGTCCACATCCGCATCCTTCCAGCCATCCAGGCCAAAAGATCCGTTGACCAGCCAGGTTCCCAGGAAATGCACGGAGCCAAGAACCATATCAAAGGTGTCGAACTGTCCTGGAGTGAAACATCTATCTTCGCTGGCGCCAAGCCAGTCAAGCTCGCAGCCTGCGGTGATGCTCATCTGGGGGTATTGGACACGAAGGCGTTGGATGTGGGACAGGTAGGAGTCAACCTCATCGGCGGGCATGCTGATCTTTCCCTTAAGGTTGAACTTCTCTGTAAGGGGGTAATGCTCGCTCACCCCCAGATACGCCACCCCCTGGGCATGGGCCTGATGCACCATCTGGTCAAGGGTTGCACTGGCATGGCCGCAGTAGGAGGAATGGGTGTGGAGAGTGATCAGGGGCGTCATGCAACCACCTGGGCAAATGCGGCTAGGAAGTCTTCCACATCCTGGTCTGTGGTATCGGGACCCAGCGAGATTCTCAGGCTGCCTTGGGCTCGTTTGCGCTCTATCCCAAGGGCCGTGAGCACATGGGAGGGATCAAGGGAGTTTGAGGAGCAGGCGGAACCACCCGAGACGCAAAAGCCAAGGAGGTCGAGTTGGAGAATGAGGGTTTGGGACTCCATACCGCTGACGCACACGTTAACGATATTGGGCAGAAACTCCCCCGAGTTCACGTCAACCGTAGCACTGACTCGAGGAATCTCAGTAAGCCGCCTATAGAGTAGGTCCCGTTGGGCCTGGGATGCGCGGGCAAACCGTTGCTGGTCTTCCACCGCATGCACCACCGCCGCGCTACACCCTGCAATGCCGCAGACATTCTGGGTGCCGGATCTGCGCCCCCGCTCCTGACCGCCGCCAGCCAGATAGGATACAAAAGGGGTGCCAGTTTTCAGATACAAGACCCCCACGCCCTTTGGGCCTTCGACCTTGTGAGCAGAAAAAGATGCCGCATCCACACCCCAGGCCTTCAGGTCAACGGGAATCTTGCCAAGGGCCTGAACCGCGTCCGTGTGAAACAGGGCGCCGGCGCTGTGGGCCACCCGCGCGAGAGCTGCCACATTGTTGACGCTGCCCACCTCGTTATTGGCGGCCATAACGGACACCAGATAGGTAGCATCCGTCATGACCTGGGCCAGAAGGTCGGGGGAAACGTGACCCTGCCTGTCAGGTTCCACGTAATCCACAGCAAAGCCCAGCTCCCGCAGCATCCGTGCGCTGTGAAGCACCGCATCGTGCTCAATGGAAGACACGACCACCCTACCCTGGCGGTGATCTCCCGCCTGGTTTCGTTGGGCCCGAATCCCTACACAAATTCCCACCAGGGCAGCGTTATCCGCCTCCGTAGCCCCAGAGGTAAACACGATCTCATCGGGCCGGCCCGCCTTCAAAGCCCGGGATACCTGCATCCGATACCGCTCTAGGTCCCCAAAGGCCCGACGGCCCGCGCTATGCAGGGAATTGGCGTTGCCAAAGGCGCCTGAAGCACCTACGCCAAGATAAGGCGCCATGGCTTCAAGGGCCTGCTGGCACAAGGGGGTGGTAGCGGCGTTATCCAGGTAGACGAAGCGTCCCTGATCCATTAGTGCGCCCGCTCCCCGTCAACGTTTCCCACCTGGGCTGAAGGCCCCAATCCTGCCGCAGTCTTGGCCTGAGCATCATGGGCAACCTGCAGCATGGCGGAAATGGCCGCAGCCCTATCCTGTTTGCCAAACACCGCGCTGCCCGCAACCAACACATCAGCCCCGGCAGAAACCACGTCAAAGGTGGCCTGGTTTTCCCCAAGCCCGCCGTCTACCTGGATAAGGGGGGCCACTCCTGCGGCCCTGGACATTTCGACAACCTGAGCAACGCGCTCATGGGAACCGGGGATATAGCTCTGCCCGGAAAAACCGGGATACACGCTCATGATGAGCACCATATCAAGCTTGTGGATATAGGGGGCAAGGGTGGCGGTGTCCGTGTCGGGCTTAAGGGCAATCGCGGCCTTCACCCCTGCCTCGTGAATCATGTCTATCGCCTGATTGACCTGGTCAAGCTCAGGATCTAGCGCCTCCATGTGCACGGTGACGATATCAGGCTTGGTGGCCAAGAACCAGGGCAGCTGCTCAAGGGGATTAGAAATCATCAGGTGCACGTCAAAGGGCAAGCCCGTTGCAGTGCGGATTTGCTTGCAGAAGGGCACTCCAAGGGTCAGGTTAGGCACGAAATGCCCATCCATGACGTCAACATGCACATATCCCGCTCCGCCCTGCTCGATCTCGACAAGGTCGGCGCTCATATTCATAAAATCCGCCGAAAGGATGGACGGCGCTATCTGAGGTTGAGTGAACACGAAGGGTCCTTTCTACACAGGCTTCATAAGGCCACAAGCACAGGGCACGTCCATGGCAAGGCGCACACCCGTAGCAGCCATTCTACCCCTAACCGCCGCCAAACCGCAGCACGAGCCATGGCTGGTGTATCATTGAGAAGGATTGGAGGAACCATGAACTACTTTGTCTACCAGATGCCCTACGGACGGCTGACCATCGCGGCGGACGAAGCGGCAATCACCAACATAGAGTTTGGCGAAGTGCCCTTTGACTGCCCCCGCAGGCCAAGCGCCCTAACCAATCGGGCCGCCAATCAGCTCCAGGAGTACTTTGCAGGCAAGCGCACCAGCTTTGATCTGCCCCTGAATCCCAAGGGAACCCCCTTTCAGCTGGCGGTGTGGGAGCAGCTGCGGGCCATCCCCTACGGGACCACGGTCAGTTACGGGGACGTGGCACGAAGCCTGGGTAAACCAAAGGCCTTTCGGGCCGTAGGCATGGCCAACAACTCAAACCCCATCCCCATCCTCATTCCCTGCCATAGGGTAATTGGGGCAAATGGAAGACTGGTAGGCTACGGCGGAGGGCTGAAAATCAAACGTATCCTGCTTGAAGTGGAGGGTATCTCCACCAAAGACATCAAAGACTAATACCAAGGGGCCCCATAGGAGCCCCTTGTTGTATAGGTTGAATGTTAGATGGACGGCTAGGCCTGCTTGCGCATGCGCACAGCAAAGTGGGCATCAGGGCCGTTTGCCACCAGAGAGGTCTGGATGGTCTTGTCCACCACAAAGCCCGCGCCCTCCTCCGACGCCAGGAACTGATCCACCACCATCTGGTTCTCCCGTTTGAATACGGTGCAGGTGGAGAAGGTCAGGGTGCCGCCATCCTTGACCATACGGGAAGCCGCCTTGAGAATCTCTGCGGACAGAGCGGCCATCTCGTCGATGTCCTCTTCCTTCAGCCGCCAACGGATCTCCGGGTGTCTGCGCAGGGTACCCACACCGGAGCAGGGAGCATCAATAAACACCGCATCAAAGGACTGCTGAGGCAGCGTGTCAGCAACCGTCCGGGCATCAAGCACCACAGGCCGAACCGACTCGATGCCGTAAGAAGCAACCCGCTTGGTCAGCAGGTCCGCCTTGAAGGCGTGATCATCAATGGAGACCATGGGGATGGTGGTGTTGAACCTACGCACCGCATTGGACTGGATGAGGATGGTCTTGGTACCGCGGCCGCAGCCAATCTCCAAAAATGCATCCACGTCCTGATCGGGGCAGGCCAAATGAGCGATTGCCTGAGCAGAGGCATCAGACACCAGCACGGAGCCGTTCTCAAAGAGCTCGAGCACCTCGGGCTTTCGCAACACACGGGCGTCCTCCACCAGGTAGCACCCTTCCACATCCTCATAAGGCTTAAGCAAGGTGCCCGCCTGGTCAAAGACGTCCAGGATTGCCTCCTGGTCATGGGCCTTACAGGCGTTGATGGCAATGTAGACAGGGGCGTCGGTGTTGCAGGCCCGCATGAAGTCCTCGGCCCCCTTGAGACCCATCTCGTTAAGCAGCCGGGTTGCCAACCACAGGGGGAAGGCGTAGGAACGGGCAAGCACCGGAAAGCTCAGGGCCCGATTGCCAAAGGGGAAGGTCTTCGCGCTGTTGGCCATCTTATGCAGTACCGCATTGGCCAAGCCCGAGGCCGCAGGCGCCACGCTGCGAACCAGCTCTACGCCCTGGTCAACGGCGGCATGATCCGCCTTGTCAAGGAAAAGCAGCTCGTAGGCGGATACCCTCAAAGCGTCACGGACATCAGGGTTGATGTCCTCGGGAGAGCGCAGGTTACGGTTGATGAACTCGTCAAGGGTACCCACGGTAGCGGTGACCCCACGGGCGATCTTGGTGGCAAAGGCGGCATCCTCGGGAGACATGCCCTCAAAGGTGGGCAGCACCGCCGCGGTCACTTCGGCCACATAGGCATCCCGCTCACGCACCTGGGCACCAATCTCATAGGCAGCCTTACGGGCCGGGGAAAGCTTAGAGCGAACAGGTCCGCGGTTGAAGGTGCCATGGTTGTAGGTTCCATAACCGTTGCGAATGCGGCTCTCGGGACGACGGCTGCGCCCGGCCTTGTCGGAGCCGAAATCCTGACCCTCATTATCCCGAGACTCGGTGCCTTCCTGGAGCTGGGCGTCCTGATAGGATCCTGCGGCCTCCTGGGAAGTGCCAACTGCCTGAGCGTCGTTGGTAATGGAGGCAGACTCATCGGTCAGGCCATTGCGTGAGGTTTTCTTTTCATCCCTGTCGAAGCGTGCCGACTTGTAGCGGAAGTCCCGACGGTCGCGATCCTTTGGACGATAGCCACCCCGACCGCCGCGGTCGTTGCGGTCAAAGTCCCGGTCGCGGCGGGGGCCGCGGTCGTTGCGATCGAAATCCCGGTCGCGGCGGGGGCCGCGGTCATCGCGGTTGTTGCGGTCATCACGGCTATAGGAGCCGCGTCCACCACGGTCGTTGCGAT
>JAQXQN010000198.1 GCA_029101185.1 Eggerthellales bacterium
GCAATGACCTCCCGCATCATGGCAGTGTAGTCCGTTCCAATCTCGGCTTCCTCATACCCTGCGAGACCCCGCACCTCCGACGGACGCAAAAACGGCAGCGGCCAGAACAGCACTGGGCCATACTCGTCCGAAAGCTCAACCGGGGAGATGGTGCCACCAAACACTGGGGTCATATAAATACCCTGGTGTTTAAGGAGCCCAGAGGCGTACGCCACCCGCTCATCAGAATCATGATTGCCCGCAATGGCAATTACCCGAGCCCCGGTAGAGGCAATTCTTCCCAGAAACTCATCCACTAACGCCACGGACTCCGAAGACGGGTTGGTCTTGTCATAGATGTCCCCCGCAATCAACACCGCATCAATACTCCGCTGATTAATAAGGGCCACAATTTGATCAAGCACAAAACGCTGGTCCTCAACCATGGAAAACTCGTTTACCACCTTGCCCAAATGCAAGTCCGCCAGATGAAGGAACTTCATACGTTGCCCCGTTTCTCCCTTGCCACATTCCGCGCTGCGAACCACGCCGCGCACCGCACGCTTCCTGCCGCGCCTTTCGCCATACGACTCATGCCGCGGGGCCAATGTTGCGCAATGGGTCTCCTGTTTTGATTTCACACAGGATAGCCTGAATGCTCCCGGCAAGGGTCCCCTCAGTGGGACAGGCTCCAAATTCTTTGAACCGCACAGAATTCGCCCACTGGGTAATCCACACTGGAGAATCTACATTCCTGCACACACCCGCGCCCCTTGTCCTATAATCCCGGCAGCATCCCACCGTTACCCAAGAAACGGAGACCCCATGAAGACCATTCGCGTTGTCGCGGCAATCATCCATCATCAGGGAACCATCCTGGCCACCCAGCGCGGTTACGGGGAGTTTGCCGGGGGCTGGGAGTTTCCTGGAGGCAAGATAGAGCCCAACGAGACCCCCGAGGAGGCCATCATCCGCGAGATCCAAGAGGAGCTTGGTGCCACCATAGCCCCTGAGCGCCTGATCACCACCGTGGAATACGACTACCCCACCTTCCATCTGTCCATGGACTGCTTCCTTGCCCATGTGGTTGATGGCCACCTGCACCTGACGGAGCATTCCGCTGCCCGCTGGCTTGACGCTTTGTCCCTAGATTCCCTTGACTGGCTCCCCGCCGATATTGCAGTTGTCGAAGCGGTCAAGGCGCAAGGCATCCTCTGACTGCGGACCCGCATTCCTACCCACAAACCAACAAAACTGCGAATCCACGTAGACCCGAACCCACGCAGCCCCGCAACCGGCTGCGCCGATCACTCGCTGCCCACCGGTAGGGATCTGGTCCCGCACCGGCCCATGCGCTAAGCTCATCCCACCGTGAACCATTACGGAAGGAGCCCCATGAGCATCAGCCGCGGACCGGAATCCGAAACTGGATACTCCCCCACCGAGAACTCCCAGATACCCGCACACGCACGAAAGGCGCTCCTTGAATCCCTCACCACTGGATTCGTTAACGCTCAGACGCCTTCAGATTCCCAGCTCACGCCAAAGATCCTCTCCAACAACGCCCAAGAGCACACCAATGTGCTGGCAACCCTAAAAACCCAACTGGAGTCCTGCGACCGGTTCGACTTCGCGGTGGCATTCATCACCGCAAGCGGCATTGAGACCATCGTCCAACTACTGCTCACCCTTCGCGACCACAATATCCAGGGTAGAATCCTGACCACAACCTTCAACAACTTCAACGATCCTGAAGCCCTGGCAAAGCTACTGGAATTCCCCAACATCCAAGTCCGCGTCTTTGAGGGAAACCTGCACACCAAGGGCTACTTCTTCCAAAAGGGCCAGATACAGGCCATGGTGATTGGCAGCGCCAACCTTACCCAATCGGCGCTGTGCCAAAACAAGGAGTGGAGCGTGCTTCTGCACTCCTTCGACCAAGGCGAGCTCTACCAGACCATGCGTCGAGAGTACGAGACCCTCTGGCAATCCCCCCAGGCCGTAGACCTGACCGGCCAATGGATCAGAGACTACGCCCGCTATCGCAACTCGCTACAACCGCAGCAAGCCCCACGACCCCTAGCGCCCTTCTCCAGCCAAAAGTTTTCCCACATCCATGGATACACCGTGGTGAACTCAGGCCATTCCCACGGCGATGCGTCTGAGGTGGCGGTATCTTATGCCCCCTCTGGCGAAGCGTCCCTTGCCGGTACGAAAAGAGCCTACGCCCTCCTGCACACCGATCGCGAGCCCGAAAACCCCCCTACCCCTAACGCCATGCAGCGCAGCGCCCTGGCCTCCCTTGAAAAAATCCATGGGGACCAGGCAGAACGGGCGCTGCTCATATCTGCAACGGGAACAGGAAAAACATACCTGTCGGCCTTTGACGTCCAAACGTGCAAACCCAAACGGGTGCTCTTCATCGCCCATAGGGAACGAATCCTTGAGGCATCTTTGCAAAGCTTCCAGCGAGTCCTCGGGGATGCCTACACCTATGCCCTGTACGACCCTAGCAAGCCTGCGGACTCGCAAAGGGCAACCTGCCTGTTTGCCATGGTCATGGGGCTGAGCAACCATCTTGAGGAGTTTGACCCCCTTGCCTTTGACTACATCATCGTAGACGAGACCCACCGGGCGGGGGCCGCCACCTACCAGCGGGTGCTCTCCTATTTCGCGCCTCGGTTCATGCTCGGTATGACCGCCACGCCAGAGCGCGGGGACGGATATGACATCTTTAAGCTGTTCAACCATGTGATCGCCTTTCGCATCACCCTGCAAGACGCCCTTGACCAGGACATGCTCACCCCGTTTCACTACTACGGAATCGCGGACATCACCATTAACGACCAGGAGCTTGACGACGTCTCCCTCTTCTCCCGCCTCACCTCCCAAGAAAGAATCCGCCATGTCGTTTCCAAGATTGAGGACTATTCTGTCAACAAGTCCTCCCGAAAGGGACTGATCTTCTGTTCCCGCAATGCAGAGGCCCAGACCCTATCCCAGGAATTCAACAAGCTGGGGTATCGGACCTGCGCGCTGTGCGGCAAGGACTCCGACCTTCGACGCAACCAGGCCATTGCCCAGCTGGAATCGGGAGAGCTGGAGTACCTCCTGAGCGTGGACATTTTCAACGAGGGCATCGACATTCCCGCCGTCAACCAGATCATCATGCTACGGCCCACTGAGTCCGCCATCGTCTTTGTCCAGCAGCTTGGCCGGGGACTGCGCAAAGCGCCCCATAAAGAATCCGTACTGGTGCTCGATTTCATCGGCAACTACCAGAACAGCTACCTCATCCCCATCGCCCTCTCCGGCGACCGCACCTATAACAAGGACAACCTGCGCAGGTTCGTGAAAGAGGGCAGTACCGCGATTCCCGGATGCTCCACCATCAGCTTTGACCGCGTCGCGGAGATGAAGATCTTCGAGAAGCTGGATGCCGCCCAGTTCAGCAGCACCGCCCTGATCAAAGATGAGTACGGCAGCCTGAAGATCATGCTCGGCCGTATCCCCACCCTGGTGGATTTTGACAACCACGGTGCAATTGACCCGCTGCTCATCTTCAACAAATTCGGGTCCTATCACGCCTTCCTCAGCAGATACGAAAAAGACTATACCGTCACCTTCACCCCAGTCCAAGAGCGAATGCTCGCCTACGTCTCCGAAAAGCTGGCAAACGCCAAACGCCGCGATGAGCTGGATATCCTCTGGTGTCTACTCTCCCAGCCCACATGCCCGGCAGACACCGGGTGCCCACATCCGTCTCTGAAGCGCACCCAATCGGTTGCCGCCTGCCTCACTACGGAGTTTGTCCTCAGCTCCCAGAGAAAAAGCTACGACAAGGTGCGCTTCGTCAGCCCTATGGCCTATTGCCCCAAGCCTGATGCCGCCTGGCCAGACGGGGAGATGCCAAATGGCGAAGCGGACTGGGCCGCCGGTTTTGGGAGAAGCCCGGAATATGAAACGGCCCTGGCGGACCCCGAGTTTCGCCGGCAGATGGTTGACCTGCTCACCTTTGCCCGAGATCGCAACGCCCGAGACTACCCCGCCGAAGCGCAATACGCTGACACGCCGTTGGTGCTCTACCAGAAATATACCGTGGAGGACGTATGCAGGCTTCTTGAATGGAAGGACAACCAGGTGGCCCTCAACGTGGGCGGATATAAGTATGATGCGGGAACTAATACCTTCCCCGTGTTCATCACCTATGCCAAGGACCCGCAGATCAGCGCCACCATCAACTACGAGGACAGGTTCGTCTCCGATCACAGCCTTATCGCCCTCTCCAAGCAGCCTCGAACCATGGATTCCCCGGACATCACCAGGTTACAGGACATTCAGACCAACGGAATGAGGGTGTTTCTCTTCGTGCGCAAGAACAAGGACGATAAAGACGGCGGTAAGGAGTACTACTTCTTAGGCACCATGCGTCCCACCCAACGCTACCAGCCCGTGGAGGTGGGCGGAAAACCTGCCGTGGAGATTGAATACGAGCTCGATAATCCGGTGCGCCCGGACATTTTCGACTACTTAACCAGCACCATCGAGTAATTGGCCATCTCGTTTTCCATCGGTGAACGGTAGTTTGACCTCTTAACCTACCGTTTACCGCGATTGCCGAAAACCCCGACCCCTTGACGGCCCCCTTGACGGGCCGCTGGTAGGATGTGGCTATCCCAGAGTTTTTGACTGGATTGGGTATCAGCGCCCTTCCCCGTGTTACCCACGCACCATACCCCTATCAAAGGAGCAAGCATGGCACGACAGCTCAAGTCAATGGATGGCAACAACGCCGCGGCGCACGTCTCATACGCGTTCACCGAGGTTGCCGCCATCTACCCCATCACCCCCTCAAGCCCCATGGCCGACTACGTGGATCAGTGGTCTGCCCAGGGCCGCAAGAATATCTTCGGCACCCGGGTCCAGGTCAGCGAGCTTGAATCCGAGGGCGGCGCTGCCGGTGCCGTTCACGGCTCCCTGACCGCAGGCGCCCTGACCACCACCTACACCGCATCCCAAGGCCTGCTGCTCATGATCCCCAACATGTATAAGATCGCCGCGGAGCAGCTGCCCAGCGTCTTCCACGTGTCCGCACGTACCATCTCCACCCACGCCCTGAACATCTTCGGAGACCACTCCGAGGTCATGGCCTGCCGCCAGACCGGCTTTGCCATGCTGGCTGAAACCAACGTCCAGGAGGTCATGGACCTCTCCGCCGTTGCCCACCTGGCTGCCATCAAGGGTTCTCTGCCGGTGTTGAACTTCTTCGACGGATTCCGCACCTCCCACGAGGTCCAGAAGGTGGAGGTCTGGGACTACGAGGACCTGGCCGACATGGTTGACTGGGACGCCATTAAGGCCTTCCGCGCCCACGCCCTCAATCCGGAGCACCCTGCCATGCGTGGCTCCCATGAGAACGGGGACATCTTCTTCCAGCACCGCGAGGCCTGCAACTCCCACTACAACGCCTTCCCCGATGTGGTCCAGTCCTGCATGGACCAGGTCAACGCCAAGCTGGGCACGGACTACAAGCTGTTCAACTACTACGGCGCCCCCGACGCAGACCGGGTCATCGTGGCCATGGGGTCTGTGTGCGACGTAATTGAGGAGGTCATTGACTACCTCAACGCCCAGGGCGAGAAGGTGGGCCTGGTCAAGGTACGCCTCTATCGTCCCTTCGTGTCCGCCAAGTTTATAGAGGCCCTGCCTGACAGCTGCACCAAGCTGGCCGTCATAGACCGCACCAAGGAGCCGGGCTCTGCAGGCGAGCCCCTCTACCAGGACGTGATCACCGCCCTAGCCCAGGAGGGGGTCACCGGCATCAACGTGACCCGAGGCCGCTACGGTCTGGGCTCTAAGGACACCCCACCTGCCAGCATCTTCGCCATCTATGACAACCTTGCCCTCGCTGAGCCCAAACGGGAGTTCACCATCGGCATCGTGGACGACGTCACCCACCTGAGCCTGCCCGAGCGGACCGACGTGCCCAACACCGCCGCCCCTGGCACCATCGAGTGCAAGTTCTGGGGTCTGGGTGGAGACGGCACCGTAGGCGCCAACAAGAACTCCATCAAGATCATCGGCGACCACACGGACAAGTACGTCCAGGCCTACTTCCAGTACGACTCCAAGAAGACCGGCGGCGTCACCGTCAGCCACCTGCGCTTTGGGGATAACCCCATCAAGAGCCCCTACTACGTGAATAAGGCGGACTTTGTGGCCTGCCATGAGCCCAGCTACATCACCCGGGACTACCCCATTGTCACCGACGTGAAGCCTGGCGGAACCTTCCTGGTCAACTGCCAGTGGGATGACGCCGAGTTCGCAGAGAAGATGCCTGCCGAGGCGAAGCGCTACATCGCCAAGAACAACATCTCCGTCTAC
>JAQXQN010000199.1 GCA_029101185.1 Eggerthellales bacterium
CTGTCGGAAATACGGTCCGCCTCAAGCCCCAGGGGCGTGGAGATGCCAAAGGCCACCGTCTTGTTGGGGATGCGCTGGGCGATGCCGGCGCAGATGGGGTCGTCACCGTTGTAGACAAAGGTGGTTTGGGGGCTGCTGGTCAGAGCCTCCACAATCACGTCCTGAGTGTGGTCGATCTCGCCGAAGCGGTCCAGCTGGTCGCGGAAGAGGTTGAGCAGCATGAAGAACCGAGGCTTGAGACGCGGCAGCACGTAGCGGGTATAGAGCTCATCGCACTCGAAGCTGCCAATGGGAGTGGCTGTCGAAGCATCGGTGCCAGGTGCATCTGGAGATGCCTGTGGTGATACCTCTGATGATGCCTCTGGTGATGCCGGCGCCGCCGCCAGGGGTCCAGTCGGGGACGTAACCACCGGGGGCACCAGCAGAGACGTAACCACACCCGCCTGCAGGTTGTTGCCCTCGCGGTTGCAATACAGAGGTTTTCCGCTGGCGGCAAGGCAATCTGCCACCAGGTTGTTGGTGGTAGTCTTGCCGTTGGTGCCGCTGACCACGGCAATGGGATCCACCTTCTTGGCCAACTGGCACAGGACCAGAGGATCAATCTTGAGCGCTATGACGCCGGGGAGATTCCCAGCGCTGCGGCCAAAGGCCACCTGACCGCCCCAGCGAGCGAGCCTTCCCGCGCTAATGGCCAGATTCCCTCGTATGGACATGCAAGCCCCTTCCGTATCCTTCGGATTGTCGTGCCATTATCGCGCATATGGCACACCCCTGACCCCAAACCCTACGTGTTTGCCCGCGGTTTACACGATGTTGCCCATCGGCGCTGGTCGAAAGGCGGGGCGGCAGGCAAGCAGCCGATGAAGCGCACAGGCGGAGCGGCCGGCAGGCAGTCGGTGAAGCGCACGGGCGCTGGAGAGCTGACAAGATCGCGAGACCAGTGAGGCTTGATTTGCCCTACGAAACCTCACATCCGTGGACGTTTTTCACGATTGGGAGTCTTTTGGTGGGCCTCGTGGACGTTTTGCACGATTGGGCGACGTTTTCTGTCTCCCAATCGTTTGAAACGTCCATTTTGATCTCCCAATCGTTGAAAACGTCCATCCAGGGCCTGGATTTGTAGCCCCAATCGTCGATTTTGTCCTCGGGGACCCTGTTTGTACTCCCAATCGTCGAAAACGTCCACGTTTCGTCATCAAGGGTGAGTATCTCATCTTGCTTAAAACCTTCGAATCCGCCCCTCATATCCGCAGATTGAAGGCGATTTTGGTTGGCGAAGCGTACCGGGCCGCCTTGTCTGGTCGCTATGCGACCGGTACGTCAAAGTGCGGCTGCGTAATCTACGAGTGCTAATCGCTGCGGGCGCTTAGCGCCCGCCTGAGCATCCGAGCCGAACCCCCTCAGCGTTCTTCCTACGGCAAAAACCCTTAATACCCGTTCAACGCTCTTGTTAAAAAAACGGCTATTGTCGCTCCCTTTGGCGGATTTCGTGTATCCTACGGTGCCGCATCTATATGTCGGGCGCTTCGGCAACTGAGCTGGATGGGCCAGCGTGTGCCGGATGGGCCAGCGCGTGCCGGATGGGCTAGCGCGTGCCGGATGGGCCAACGCCGCGTTGGACGCTTCGCCATGGATGCGCACACCACATCGGAGGGAATACACGTGAAACTGGTCGTAACTGAGAAAAACATCGCCGGACAAAAGATTGCAGAGCTGCTCAGCACCAAAAAGCCCGTAGCGGACAAGGTGTTTGACACCCCTGTGTATCGTTTTGAGCGGGGAGGCCAGGACTGGGTGTGCATCGGTCTGCGCGGCCACATTCTTGAGCCAGATTTCATGCCTACTATTACTTATAAGAACGGCTCCTGGTTTGGCGTGAACGCGGATGGCGAAGTGTCCCCGGCAGGTATCCCCTCCTTCTTGCCCGTTCCTCCCTTCAGGTCCAAGCGCAAGCCCTTTACCGCAGACGGCGTGGACATGAAGGCGTGGAAGATGGACGCCCTGCCGTATCTGGCCTACGCTCCCATTGAGAAGAATCCGAAAGAGAAGGGCATCATCCGTTCGCTGAAGAATCTGGCCAAGAAGGCGGATGAGATCATCATTGCTACAGACTTTGACCGAGAGGGAGAGCTCATCGGCTCCGACGCCCTGTCCTGTATCCGCCAGGTTAACGAGACCGCTCCGGTGTTTCGGGCCCGGTATTCCGCCATCACTCGGGATGAGATCACCCACGCATTCGAGAACCTGGTCAAGGTGGACTTTGACCTGGCCGCCGCTGGAGAGTCCCGCCAGCTGATAGACCTGATCTGGGGTGCGGTGCTCACCCGGTATCTGACGGTGGTCAAGTTTGCCGGTTATGGCAATGTGCGCTCTTCTGGTCGCGTACAGACTCCCACTCTGGCCTTGATTGTGGCTCGGGAGCGGGAGCGTCTTGCCTTTATCCCGGAGGATTATTGGGTCATCAAGGGCAAATTCTCCAATGGCGAAGAGTTTGAGGCCGCTCACGCCACTGCCCGGTTTAAGTCTCAAGAGGCCGCGGATGCGGTTATGGCTGCGGTCGAGCACGCTTCGACAGCACGGGTGCTCTCAATTGAGAAGAAGAAGCGTACCGTGGCGGCGCCAGCGCCCTTCAACACCACCAGCTTGATGGCCGCGGCGGCAGCGGAGGGCATTTCGCCCGCCCGCACCATGCGTATTGCCGAGAGCCTGTACATGGATGGCTTCATCAGCTATCCACGTGTGGATAATACGGTCTATCCTGACTCCCTAGACCTGCAGGGCATCGTCAAGCGCCTGTCTGCCGTGCCTGCCTACGCGGAGTGCTGCCGGGGGTTGCTTTCCTCCGGGCCGTTGCATCCCACCAGGGGCAAGCAGGAGACCACGGACCATCCTCCCATTCACCCTGTGACTGCGGCGGATCCTGACAAACTAGGCGCCGCGGAGTGGAAGCTCTATAACCTGATTGCCCGCAGATTCTTGGCCACCTTGTCGGATGCGGCGGTGGTTGAGGGCACCAAGGCGGTCCTTGATGTCAACGGCGAGCCCTTCCAGGTCAAGGGGGATGTCACCGTCAAGCCCGGTTTCAGGGCCATCTACCCCTACGGCGTCAAGAAGGACGAGCAACTGCCGGCGCTCGCCGAGGGCCAGAACGTAGATTTCCTAGGTGCCACCTGCACCAAGAAGCAGACCGAGCCTCCTGCCCGCTATTCCCAGGGTAAACTCATCCAGGAGATGGAGCGTTTGGGTCTTGGCACCAAGGCCACTCGCCACTCAATCATTGAGCGGCTCTACACCGTCAAGTACATTCAGAATGACCCCATAGAGCCCTCCGCCCTTGGCATGGCCGTGTGCGACGCTCTAGGCAAGTTTGCCCCCCAGATTACCAGCCCGGATATGACCGCCACCCTTGAGGCGGACATGTCAAAGATTGCCGAAGGGTCCTTGTCCGAGGATCATGTGGTGAGCCTGTCGCGCGATCTGCTCAATGACGCCCTCAATGAACTTATTCCCCATGCGGAAGAGGTGAAGGAGGCCCTAGGTGAAGCGGTTGCGGCAGATGCCTACATTGGCGCTTGTCCTTCTTGCGGCAGAGACCTTCAGCTGCGCACTTCCAACAAGACCAGATCCATGTTTATCGGGTGCGCCGGATGGCCGGATTGCGACGTGACCTATCCGGTTCCTTCAGGTGCTAAGATTGAGTCCCAGGAGGCCCTGTGCCCCGAGTGCGGCATGCCCCAGATTAAGGTGACCGCCTTCAGGTCTAAGCCTCGGGTTATCTGCATTGACCCCAACTGCCCCACCAATCAGGAACCCCCTGTGGTGGTGGGGGATTGTCCGGTGTGCGCCGCTGCGGGTGCGCATGGGGTGCTGACTGCGTCAAAGAATCCCAGAACCCTCAAGCGTTCCATCTCTTGTTCTAATTTCGAAACATGCAATACCCGCTATCCACTTCCGCCTACGGGCCAGATCCTGGCCACCGAAGAGATTTGCCCTGACTGCGGGGCGCCTATGGTGATCATTCACACTGCTCGGGGGCCCTGGAAGATCTGCCCCAACTTTGATTGTCCTGGCAGGGAGCGCCTTGCGGCGGAGAAGGCCGCTAAGGCTGCGGAACGCAAAGCCGCCAAGGAGGCCAAGGCCGCTGCAGCCAAGGAGGCCAAGGCCACCAAGGCCGCTGCAGCTAAGGCGACAAAGTCCACCAAGGGGACAAAAACCGCTAAGACATCCAAATCCACGGCGGTCAAAAAGTAGGGGGAGTTTAGCGCATCAGGCAATGGGCAATCAGAACGCCCGGGCGGTTGCGGCGTGGAATGCGCAGCAGGCTCCCATGGCAATCACTGGGTCTACTACCTGCAGGCCGGTAATCTGGGTGATTTGTCCCGCAATGCCAATGGTTGCCAGACCAGTGCATCCAAGGGCAATGACCTCGCATCCGTCCGCCTTCATTTTCAGCGACGTATCGATGCAACTGCGTCTGCCTGCGTCCGTGAGCAGGTCAGGGGAGGAGTGAACCAGTTCGGGCCGATAATTTCCCACGAGCCGGTCTCCGAGCAGGCGGATGTACGCCTTTGGCGCTACGTCGGTGATGCCAAGCACTCCAACTCGGCCGCCAATTCTCAACGCCATGGCCGCAGCGGATTCGCCTCCGCCAGTAACAAGGACCCCAGGAAGCGCCTCTCGGATCTGCTCAACCCCGGGATCTTCGGCGCAGCTCACCAAGATCATATCCTTGTGGGCAAAGCGCTCGGTGGCAAGGGCCACGATTTTGGGAATAGCCTGGGCTTCTTGCTCGGGGCCGTGGATGCCCTCCCTCTGATCGGGGATGCAGGCGCTGGTGACGTTCAGGTTGGGATAGAGCCTCTCAATCAGCCTGCCGTGCATGTCAACGAAATCCTGATCATCGCTGGTGAGTACGCGAATGAGTCCAATTTCAAACATACTTCGGTCCTTTCACTTCGACATCCGCCAAAAGTCGCGAGGCATCTGTGTTCCCACAGTATATATATGTAAGAGGACGAAGCGTGCAGACCTGCGGGGCGGGTGCTTGATTGGGTGGACTGGGCATCTGATTGTGCGCCTGGTTGCCGGATTGCCCGCCTGATTGTGCGCCTGGGTGTCGGATTTCGCGCTCTCGTGCTGTGTCCAGGGAATTTTGTGGAAGATGTGCGGGAGCCGTCACCTTGTCTTTGTGTTATTGCGAATCCTGAGGATGGACTCTATAATGCCGTATTTGCGTCTACGGGTGTATGGATACACCCGAACGCGTGGGAACGGAGTCGCGGATACTCACTCCATAACGTATTCGTTCGGCAATCGTTCCCGCACCGTGTAAGGGGAATCCTGGTACGTGCAAAGGAGTGTGCACGCGAGCAGGGTTCCAAGATGGGTTTCCAAGCCTCACGTCAAGGGGAGGAAGCCTACAGAAAGGAAGACAATGGGAGTCAAGCAGTACAAGCCGACTAGCCCCGGACGTCGTTTCCAGACTGTCTCGGATTTCGCCGAGATCACGACGGACAAGCCGGAGAAGTCGCTCCTCGCGCCTCTGCACAAGAAAGCAGGTCGCAACAACAAGGGTCGCGTTACCACTCGTCATCAGGGTGGCGGCAACAAGCGCCGTTACCGCATTATTGACTTCAAGCGCAACAAGGACAACGTGCCCGCCAAGGTCGCTACCATCGAGTACGACCCCAACCGTTCCGCCCGTATTGCTCTGCTGCACTACGTGGACGGTGAGAAGCGCTACATCCTTCACCCCAAGGGCCTGAAGGTTGGAGACATGGTCGTGTCCGGCATGGGCCAGGACATCAAGCCCGGCAATGCTATGCCCCTCTCCGAGATCCCTGTCGGTACGCTCATCCATGCCGTTGAGCTGCAGCCCGGCAAGGGTGCCGCTCTGGCTCGTTCCGCTGGCACCTCCATCCAGCTGATGGGTAAGGAAGGCAAGTACGCCATCCTGCGTATGCCCTCTTCTGAGATGCGTCGCGTGCTGCTCACCTGCCGCGCCACCATCGGCGAGGTCGGAAACGCCGAGCATGCCAACATCAAGATCGGTAAGGCCGGTCGTAACCGCTGGAAGGGCGTTCGTCCTACCGTCCGCGGTACCGTTATGAACCCTGTCGACCATCCCCATGGTGGTGGCGAGGGCAAGAACAAGACCGCAGGTCGCCATCCCGTTTCTCCGTGGGGCGTGCCCACCAAGGGTCATCGCACCCGCAATACGAAGAAGGCCTCTCAGCGCCTGATCATCCGTCGCCGCAAGAAGTAAGCTAACGTAAAGGAGAAACCGTGAGCAGAAGTTTGAAGAAGGGTCCTTTCGTTGAGCCGCGTCTTCTTGGTCGCATCAATGCGATGAACGCTGCCGGCGAGAAGAACGTCATCAAGACGTGGTCCCGCTCCTCCACCATCTTCCCCGAGATGGTCGGACATACCATTGCTGTGCATGATGGCCGTAAGCACGTGCCCGTGTACGTTACCGAGTCCATGGTTGGCCATAAGCTGGGTGAGTTCGCTCCCACCCGTACCTTCAAGAGCCACATCAAGAGCAAGAAGTAAGGAGGTAAACACACATGGAAGCAAGAGCAACCGCTAAATACGTGCGTGTGAGCCCCCGCAAGGCTCGCCTGGTTGTCGACCAGGTTCGCGGCAAGGACATTGCCACCGCCCGTGAGATCCTGATGTTCTCCGAGCGCGCCGTGTCCGAGGTTGTTGAGAAGGTTCTCAACTCCGCCGTGGCCAACGCCGAGAACAATCACGGCATGCGCACCAACAACCTGGTGGTCAAGACTGCCTACGTGAACGAGGGCCCCACCCTGAAGCGCATCCGTCCCCGCGCTAAGGGCTCCGCTTCGCCCATCCGCAAGCGCACCAGCCACATCACCATCATCGTTGCACCCCGAGAGGAGGCATAAATGGGTCAGAAAGTTATGCCCACCGGCTTCCGTCTCGGTATCACCGAAACTCATCGTAGCCGTTGGTACGCCGACAAGAACTACGCTCAGAACGTGGAGAACGACCTCGCAATCCGCAAGTTCCTGAACAAGTCTCTGGCCAAGGCCGCCGTTGCCAAGATTGAGATCGAGCGCGCCGGCGACAAGGTTAAGGTCATCATCACCACCGCCCGCCCCGGTGTGGTAATCGGCAAGAAGGGCGCCGAGATTGAGAACCTCCGCAAGGAGCTGGTCAAGGTTGTCGGCGGTCCCGTCAACGTTGAGGTCATCGAGGTGAAGCGTCCTGAGCTGGATGCCACCCTGGTTGCAGCCTCCGTTGCCGAGCAGCTCGAGGGCCGTGTTGCCTTCCGTCGCGCAATGCGTAAGGCTGTTCAGTCCGCCCGCAAGTCCGGCGCTCTGGGTATTCGTATCCAGTGCGCAGGCCGTCTTGGTGGCGCCGAGATGAGCCGCCGCGAGTGGTACCGCGAGGGTCGCGTGCCCCTGCACACCCTTCGCGCCAAGGTTGACTACGGCACCGCCATTGCCCGTACCACCTATGGTGCCATCGGCATCAAGGTTTGGATCTACCAGGGCGACAAGCTCCCCGGCGGTAAGATCCCCCAGCCTGCTCTGGAGGGCAGCTCCCGTCCTTCTCGCGGCCGTCGCAACGACCGCAATGATCGTAACGAAAGGGGTGCTAACTAATGCTCGCTCCTAAGCGCATTCGTCACCGCAAGGTGCAGCGCGGTTCTATGAAGGGCAAGGCCAAGGGCTACACCGAGTTGCATCACGGCAGCTACGGCATCCAGGCTCTTGAGGCTCACTGGATTACGAACCGTCAGATCGAGGCCGCTCGTATCGCCATGACCCGTTACATGAAGCGTGGCGGTAAGGTTTGGATCACCATCTTCCCTGACAAGCCCATCACCCAGAAGCCCGCTGAGACTCGTATGGGTTCTGGTAAGGGTAACCCTGAGAAGTGGGTCGCTGTCGTCAAGCCCGGCCGCATCATGTTCGAGATTGACGGCGTTGAGGAAGAGGTTGCCCGCGAGGCACTGCGTCTGGCCATCAACAAGCTGCCCATCAAGTGCAAGATTGTAAAGAAGGAAACGGAGGTGGCTGAGTAATGAAGCCCGCAGAGATTCGCGAGCTCTCCATGGACGACCTCAACGCTAAGTTGAAGGATGCCCGTGCCGAGCTTTTTAACCTGCGCTTCCAGATGGCCACCAGCCAGCTGGACAACACTGCTCGTGTCAAGCAGGTCAAGAAGGATATCGCGCGTATCCAGACCGAGATTCGCGCCCGTGAGATTGCCGCTTCCGGCGCTACCAAGTAAGGATTAGGTGGGAACTATGAGTGAAACCCGTAACTCCCGCAAGGTCCGTCAGGGCGTCGTTGTGAGCGCCGTTAATGACAAGACCATTGTGGTTGAGACCAAGGAACGCAAGCCGCACCCCGTGTACGGCAAGATGATGACGAGCACGAAGAAGTTTCATGCTCATGACGAGAACAACGAGGCTGGCGTGGGCGACACCGTCACCATCATGGAGACCCGTCCCCTGTCCAAGATGAAGCGCTGGCGCCTTGTGGAGATCGTCGAGAAGGCCAAGTAGTTTACGCTTTGCGTAATTTCGATTCGGAAGGATTGCACAATGATTCAGATGCAAACCATGCTGAACGTTGCCGATAACTCCGGCGCACGCAAGGTGCAGTGCATCAAGGTCCTCGGCGGCTCTAAGCGTCGTTACGCAGGTCTTGGTGACGTCATCATCTGCAGCGTCAAGGAGGCTACTCCTAACAGCAACGTGAAGAAGGGCGATGTTGTTCGTTGCGTCGTCGTTCGTGTGAAGCAGCCCGTTCGCCGCAGCGACGGCAGCTACATCAAGTTCGATCAGAACTCCGCTGTTCTTATCAATAAGGACGGCACCCCTCGCGGCACCCGTATCTTCGGGCCTGTTGCTCGCGAGCTGCGCGATAAGAAGTACATGAAGATCGTGTCTCTGGCACCTGAAACGCTGTAGAGGAGGTCAGAAGCATGAAGATGAACATCCGCAAGGGCGACAAGGTCGTCGTTCTGTCCGGTAAGGACAAGGGCAAGCAGGGCGAGGTTCTGCGTGGCGTTCCCGCCGAGCAGCGCGTCGTGGTCGAAGGTGTCAACCTGATCAAGAAGGCCCAGCGTCCCACCCAGGCCAATCCTCAGGGTGGCATCATCACCAAGGAGGCTCCCATCCATGTCTCCAACGTTATGGTGATCTGCCCCAAGTGCGGCAAGCCCACCCGTCTGGGTAAGAAGCGCGTTGACAACGGCCAGGGCAAGCTGAAGCGCGTTCGCGTCTGCAAGAAGTGCGGCGCCGATATCGACTAGTTCGATATATCGTGGTTTTGTGAGCGGGGGGTTAAACCCCCGCTCCTTTGATACAATGACCCTCCCTGTGCAAAATCACGGGACCAGGGACGTAGGGTCGGAAATCCTACGTTTAATTCATCGAAAAGGAGAATTTCAAGATGGCTACTCCTCGTCTGAAGGAAAAGTACACCAACGAAATCATCGCTCAGCTGGAGAAGGATCTCCAGATTGACAACATCAACATGGTTCCCCGCCTTGAGAAGATCGTCGTGAACATGGGCGTTGGCGAGGCTGCTTCCGATTCCAAGCAGCTCGATGCCGCCATGAACGATCTGCGCACCATCACTGGTCAGCAGCCTTGCGTGACCCGCGCCCGCAAGTCCATCGCTGGTTTCCATATTCGCCAGGGTATGGCCATTGGCTGCAAGGTTACCCTGCGCGGCGACCGCATGTGGGAGTTCATGGACCGTTTGCTGGCCATTGCTCTTCCTCGCGTTCGTGACTTCCGTGGTATTTCTCCCACTTCTTTTGACGGCCGCGGAAACTACTCTCTCGGCATCACTGACCAGACCATCTTCCCCGAGATTGACTACGACAAGGTCGATCGTACCCGTGGTATGGACATCACCTTTGTGACCACCGCCGAGAACAACGAGCAGGCCAAGGCTTTGCTGGACGCCTTCGGTTTCCCGTTCAAGAAGTAGGTTTTTACTTAGCATCCCGCTAAGTGAAGATAAAAGAAAGAAGGATAGCATGGCAAAAAAATCGATGATCGCCAAGGCTAAGCGCGAGCCGAAGTTTTCGACTCGTAAGTACACTCGCTGCACCCGCTGCGGCCGTCCGCACTCTGTGTATCGCAAGTTCGGGCTCTGCCGCGTGTGCCTGCGTGAGCTGGCCAACAAAGGCGAACTGCCCGGCGTGACCAAGGCTTCCTGGTAGGAATCCCACGTCGGTAGTGTCGGTCGGTAAGGCGTACGCGTTACGGGCGCAATTACGTACCTCCGACCTCACTCATCACGAACCAAAGGAGAAACAGAAAAATGAGCATGAACGATCCCATCGCAGATATGCTTACGCGCGTGCGTAACGCTAACTCTGCCGGCAAGGCAACTGTGTCCATGCCGTCGAGCAAGAAGCTCGTTGAGATTGCCCGCATCATGGTCCAGGAGGGCTATGTGCAGGGGTTCGAGGTTCTTCCCGCTGAGCCTCGTGACATTCTCGAGATCACGCTGAAGTACGGTGCCAAGAAGGAGCGCGTTATCCGTGGCATCAAGCGTATCTCCAAGCCTGGTCTGCGTATTTACGCTGGCAAGGATGAGCTGCCCCGCGTTCTGGGCGGCATGGGCACCGCTGTTGTGTCCACCTCTAAGGGCGTTATGACCGACCGCGAGGCCCGCAAGGCCGGCGTGGGCGGCGAAGTGATCGCGTACATCTGGTAAGGAAAGGAAGGATCTAGATATGTCTCGTATCGGTAAGCATCCCATTCCGGTTCCTGCCGGAGTCGAGGTCACCATCAACGGCAACCACATCAACGTCAAGGGCCCCAAGGGCGAGCTTGACTACAATTTCTGCGAGATTCTCAACGTGGAACTGGCTGAGGGCGTTGTGACCGTCACCCGTCCCGATGATTCTCGCCAGGCCAAGAGCATGCATGGCCTGACCCGCACCCTCATCGCCAACATGGTGGAGGGCGTTTCCAAGGGCTACGAGAAGAAGCTGGAGCTGGTGGGTGTTGGCTATCGTGCCGCCATCAAGGGCTCCAACCTGGAGATGCAGCTCGGTTTCTCTCATCCCGTGATTGTCGAGCCTCCCGCAGGCATCACCTTTACCTGCCCGGATGCAACTCACATCGTGGTTTCCGGCTACGACAAGCAGCTGGTCGGCGAGACCGCTGCCTGCATCCGCAAGTGGCGTAAGCCTGAGCCCTACAAGGGCAAGGGCATTCGCTATGAGGGCGAAGTGGTCCGTCGTAAGCTGGGTAAGTCCGGCAAGGGCGATAAGTAGCGCGAAGGGATACAACTAAGATGAAGAAACTTCAGAAGAAGCAGGCAGGGCTGGCTCGTCGCCATCGCCGCGTGCGCGGTAAGGTCTCTGGCACCGCTGCTCGTCCTCGCCTCTGCGTCACCCGTTCCAACTCCAACCTGTACGTTCAGTTCGTGGACGATGTTGCCGGCAAGACCCTGGTGGGCGTTGGCACCCTTGGTCCCGACTTCAAGGCCACCGGCAAGTCCGGTGCCAATGTCGAGGGCGCTACCGCTCTGGGTGAGATCGCTGGTAAGAAGGCCCTGGAGGCTGGCATTACCGAGGTCGTCTTCGACCGTGGTGGCCACCTGTACCATGGCCGCGTCGCCGCTCTGGCCGACGGAGCCCGCTCCGCTGGCCTGAAGTTCTAGGAAAGGTTTGGACAAATGGCTCGTAAAGAAGAAAAGACTCAGCAGTCCGCCGTTCCTGAGCTTCAGGAGCGCGTGGTCAGCATCAACCGCGTTTCCAAGACCGTCAAGGGTGGCCGTCGCATGTCCCTGTCTGCCCTGGTCGTCGTCGGTGACGGCGAAGGCAAGGTGGGCGTTGGCATGGGCAAGTCCGCTGAGGTGCCCGTGGCAATCAAGAAGGGTGTCGAGGACGCCAAGAAGAACATGTTCACCGTGCCCCTGACCGAGGATAAGACCCTTCCCCATGAGGTTATGGGCGAGTTTGGCGCTGCTCGCGTCTTCCTCAAGCCTGCTACCCCTGGTACTGGTGTTATCGCTGGTGGCCCCGTCCGCGCTCTCATGGAGCTGGCCGGCGTCAAGAACGTGTTCGGTAAGTCCCTGGGCTCCGACAATGCCATGAACATTGTCAAGGCTGCCGCCGAGGGCCTGAAGGAACTCTCCAGCCCCGCCGAGATTGCCGCTCGCCGCAACGTGAGCGTCGCCCATCTCTATGGCTGGTCTGAGAAGAAGGAGGCCTAAGCCATGGCTGAGAACACCGTCCGCGTAAAGCAGGTCCGCTCTGCTATTGGTTGCCCCGCTGACCAGGGCAAGACCCTCAAGGCCATGGGCCTGGGCAAGATTGGTCGCGTTGTGGAGCTCACCGACAATGAGTCCGTCCGCGGCATGATCTTCAAGGTCAAGCATCTGGTGGAGGTTGTTGACTAAGTCAGCTGCCTTCAACGCAAGCAAACAAGCTGTCAAAACCGCCCGAGCGTTATTCCTCGGGCGGTTTTTTACGGTGCGTGTTTGTAAGACAAGCAGGCGATTGAGTAAAGGCATGGGCGTGAGAGGGCGCGGCGAATCTGAAAGATTGAAAGATTTCTGGATGAGTCGAAAAAACCCAGACTTGCCATTTTTGAATCATTCAACGTCCTGTATAGTGGTTCAGTCTGTGTTTTTGCAGGCATATTGGTAGTTGGTCGACGAGCGAGCTGTCGACTGAGGGCGGGGAGTTTCCGCCTGACAAAAGCGAAAGGAACGCATACAACATGGAACTTAAGGATCTTACCCCCGCAGCGGGCTCTACTCACAGCCGTAAGCGCGTTGGTCGCGGCAACGGCTCCGGCTACGGCAAGACTGCCGGCCGTGGTATGAACGGTCAGAAGTCCCGCGCTGGCGGCGGCAAGCGCCCCGGTTTCGAGGGTGGCCAGACTCCTCTGGCAATGCGTCTGCCCAAGCTGCCTGGCTTCCGCAACATCAACCGCGTGGAGTACGCTCCCGTGAACGTGTCCCGTCTGGACGAGAAGTTCGAGGCTGGCGCTGTGGTTGACCATGAGGCCCTGGTTGCTGCCGGCATCATCAAGAAGACTTCTACCCTGGTGAAGGTTCTCGGCGACGGCGAGATTACCAAGCCCCTCACCATCAAGGTGGACAAGGTTTCTGCAAGCGCTGCGGCCAAGATTGAGGCTGCTGGAGGAAAGGTCGAAGAGCTTTGCTAAAGACCATCATTGATGCCTTTAAGGTGAAGGATCTTCGCAACAAGATCCTCTTCACCCTGGGGATCCTGGCCCTGTACCGCTTCGGCGCGTATGTGCCTGTCCCCGGCATCCCGTTCAACGAATTCGCCGATGCGTTTGCCGCAGGCGGGGTCAGCATGACCATGCTTGACCTGTTCACCGGCGGTGCACTGTCTCACTTCTCGGTGTTCTCTCTGGGCATCATGCCCTACATCACTGCAGCAATTATCATGCAGCTGATGCAGGGTGTCATTCCCGCCGTTGGACGTTGGGCTCGCGAGGGCGAGGCTGGTCGCAAGAAGATCACCCAGATTACCCGCTATCTTACTTTGGGCCTGGGTCTGATTAACGCAATCGGATACCTCTTCTTGTTCAAGAGCACCACCTATGGCGTGGTCTTCTCCACCGAGATTCCTGAGATCATCACTGATATCGTCGTGGTCTTTACCCTGGTGGTCGGCACCGCCGTCATCATGTGGATGGGCGAACTTATCACCCAGCGCGGCATCGGCAACGGCATGTCCCTGATTATCTTCACCTCCATCGTCTCTCGGGTCCCCTCCGCGCTGTACTCCAGTGCCACGGGAACCAACGATTTTGGAATGGGTCTTGCCATTACCGTGCTGATTGTGGTGGTGGTTGTCCTGTGCATCCCCGCCATCATCTTCATGGAGCGCGCCCAGCGCCGCATCCCTGTCAACTACGCTAAGCGTGTGCAGGGCAATAAGATGATGGGTGGCCAGAGCACTTACATTCCCTTGAAGGTCAACTCTGCAGGCGTTATCCCCATCATCTTCGCTAGCTGTCTGCTGTACTTTCCGGCTCAGCTTGCCGCGCTGTTTAACGTCAGCTGGCTGACCACTTTCGCAAACTGGTGCTCTTCCGGATGGCTCAACTGGCTGCTGACCCTGCTGCTGATTGTCTTCTTCGCGTATTTCTACACCTCCATGGTGTTCAATCCCGATGAGACTTCCGATCAGTTGCGCAAGAACGGCGGTTTTATCCCTGGCATTCGTCCAGGTGCTGCCACCGCGGACTATATCCGTAAGGTTATCAACCGCATCACTCTGCCTGGAGGCCTGTTCATCGCTCTGATTGCGGTAGTGCCCTCCATTCTGTTCTCCTTCACCGGAAACGCCCTGATTAATGCCTTTGGTGGTACATCCATCCTTATCATGATTAGTGTCGCCCTTGACACCATGAGCAAGGTGGAATCTCAGTTGAAGATGCATGACTACGACGGGTTCTTCAAGTAATCCATTTTCTGCATCACCAATTATGAAAGGCCGGTCCACGTGACCGGCCTTTTTTGGTGTCGTATGGGGTGCGCCAGAAGGATATCTGCTTGATTATCCTCTGATATTCCTTTCATGAACCATACTCAAACGAGCATGAGAGACCCAAGGGACCCCGTTGCAATAAGCGGGGTCCCTTTGTATATGTGATGGGAAGTGGACTGAGGATGTGCGTTGCGGTTCCAACGCTGTTACAATGGTTCTATCTCCATAATGAAAGGAAGTTCTTATGAACATCGTTTTGTTGGGCGCTCCCGGCGCCGGCAAGGGCACTCAGGCCGCCAAACTGGTCGAAGAGTTCGGGTTCGCTCATGTGTCCACCGGCGACATCTTGCGCGCTGCCGTTAAGAACGGCACAGAGCTGGGTCTTAAGGCCAAGTCCTATATGGATGCGGGAGACCTGGTTCCCGACCAGTTGATCATTGACCTGATGAACGAGCGCTTCCAGCAACCCGATTGCGCTGAGGGCGTCTTGCTTGACGGTTTCCCCCGTACCACCGCCCAGGCTGTTGCCCTTGACGACATGCTTGCCCGTATGAATCGCCCCCTCGATGCCGCCCTGCTGGTGGATGTCCCCGGTGAGGTCATCATTGGGCGTGCCCTGAACCGTCGCGTGTGCAAGGATTGTGGCTACGTGGGCACCGCTGCTGACGCCGCCTGCCCCAAGTGCTCTGGCGAAATGTACCAGCGTACAGATGATACTGAGGACACCGTCCGTAATCGTCTTGATGTGTATGAGAAGAGCACCAGCCCCCTGATTGATTACTATCGTGGCAAGGGTGTCCTGAAGACTGTGGATGGGGATCGCCCCGTTGACGTGGTCTTCGCCGACATGAAGGCACTTCTGGGCCTGTAGGCCTGCGCTGCAGTCGTCATCGCATATCATCGGCAGGGTCTCGTGGCTTATCCCTGCCGGAGTGGAGCCGCACCGGAGCATGGTTTCTGGTGCGGCTTTTTGTTCATGCGCCATTGGGGTGGGGGATACGCCCCCCTGCCGTATTCTTGTTTGAGCGGGGCAAACCCTGGGTATACTGCCAGGAATTATCCCCTGAAGAGGAGTTGCTCATGAATAAGGCAGTCATTACCGTGGTGGGCAAGGACACCGTGGGCATTATCGCCCGGGTGTGCACCTATCTTTCCGCCAACAATGTTAACGTGCTAGACATTTCTCAAACCATCATCGACGGGTTCTTCAACATGATGATGATTGTGGACTATGGCAACTGCAGCAAGGAGTTCTCCCGCATCGCCGGTGAGATGGAGCAGCTGGGTGCGGAGATCGGCGTGGACATCAGATGCCAGCGCGAGGAGATCTTCACCAAGATGCACCGTCTGTAGGTCGGGGGTTAGAGGATGATCAACATTGTCGAGGTCGCCGAGACCAACCGCATGATTGACGCGGCAAAACTTGACGTGCGCACCATCACCATGGGCATCAGCCTGCTGGATTGTATATCCGATAACCTGGATACCCTGTGTGAAAACATATATCGCAAGATCACCACTAAGGCAAAGGATCTGGTCAAGGTGGGGTGCGATATTGAGCGGGAATTTGGCGTGCCAGTGGTGAACAAACGCATTTCTGTCACCCCCATTGCACTGGTGGGCGCAAGCGCTTGCAAGTCCTCGGAGGATTTCGTCCGCATCATCAAGGTGCTTGACCGTTGCTGCAAGGAGCTGGGCGTCAATTTCCTGGGCGGGTATTCCGCCATCGTAGCCAAGGGCATGACCCCGGCTGAGGAGATGCTCATCCGTTCGCTTCCCCAGGCACTGTCCGAGTCTGATCTGGTGTGCGCGAGCATCAACGTGGGCTCTACTAAGACCGGCATCAACATGGATGCGGTGCGGCTTTGTGGCGAAATGGTCAAAGCCACCGCGCAGGCCACTGCTGAGAATGACTCCCTAGGCTGCGCGAAGCTGGTAATCCTGTGCAATGCTCCGGATGATAACCCCTTCATGGCGGGAGCCTTCCACGGCGTTACGGAACCTGACTGCGTGATTCACGTGGGCGTGTCCGGGCCTGGCGTTATGGCTCGGGCCCTTGAGCAGGCTCGGGGGGCGGATTTTGAGACCCTGGCGGAGACCATCAAGAAGACCGCCTTCAAAATCACCCGCACCGGCCAGCTGGTTGCTCAGGAGGCCAGCGCTCGGCTGGGTGTCCCCTTTGGAATCATCGACCTGTCCCTAGCGCCCACTGCCGCGGTGGGAGACTCGGTAGGTGAGGTCCTAGAGGTCATGGGTCTTGACCAGGTGGGCGCCCCTGGAACCACGGCGGCCCTTGCTATGCTGAATGATCAGGTCAAAAAGGGCGGCATCATGGCCTGTTCGAGCGTGGGCGGCCTTTCCGGTGCGTTTATCCCTGTCTCTGAGGACAAGCACATGATTGACGCGGCTGCAGCGGGCTGCCTGACCATCGAGAAACTTGAAGCCATGACCTGCGTGTGCTCCGTGGGTCTTGACATGATCGCCATCCCTGGCGAGACCTCTGCTGCCACTATTGCCGGCATCATCGCCGATGAAGCCGCCATTGGCATGGTCAACCAGAAGACCACCGCCGTGCGGGTGATTCCGGTGATCGGTAAGACGGTCGGAGAGGTGGCGGAGTTTGGTGGACTGCTAGGCTACGCTCCTATCATTCCGGTGAATCAAACCAGCTGCCAGGATTTCGTGTCCCGCAAGGGGCGCATCCCGGCTCCCATCCACTCATTCAAGAACTAGCTGAGCCGAACATACTCGGTTCAGCCCCTATGGTCCAGGAATCCTCCTGGACCATTTGTATACCCAGCAAGGTCTGTATACCCAGCAAGTCTTGGGTTGCCCAGATCGGTCCCTGAGAAACTAAGGAGGAAACCTATGAACCTGAACATGGTATGCCTGGACCTGGAAGGAACCCTCGCACCAGAGCTGTGGGTGGAGCTTGCCCGCGCCACCGGCATCAAGGAACTTGAGCGCACCACCAGAGACGAGCCCGACTTTGGCAAGCTGATGCGCTATCGCATGGATATCCTTCAGCACAACAAGCTGACCATGGATGAGATTCAAAGCGTGCTTCGACAGGTGGAGCCCATGGATGGCGCCAAGGAGTTCCTAGACGAGGTGCGCAGCCTGTCCCAGACCATTTTTGTCAGTGATACCTTTGAGCAGTTTGCCAAGCCGGTCATGGAGAAGCTGGGTATGCCTATCATCTTCTGCAACCGGTTCAAGGTGGACGATCAGGGCTACATCAGCGATTACCGTATCCGCTGCACCCCCTCCAAGCCGGTGACGGTGATGGCGCTGCGGGCTTGCGGCTTTGAGACCATCGCGGCAGGGGACAGCTATAATGACCTGGGCATGATTAGGCTCAGCAAGGCGGGGTGGCTGTTTCGCAGCACCGAGGCTATCAAGGCCGAGAACCCGGATATCCCCGCGTTGGAGACCTACGAGGATCTGCTAGCAGGCATCAAAGACGCCCTGTGAGGAGCGTTTCCTGTCGAAGCGTCCAGAGTGGAGGGGCCTGCGAGGGCGAGGCGTTCTGCAGTTCGCATACGGACCCAGGCCAACTAAACCCACAAGAGCGGAGAGGCGTATGAACATTCAGATATTTGGCGTGAAGAAAAGCTTCGACACCAAGAAGGCGGAGCGCTACTTCAAGGAGCGCCGGGTTAAATACCAGTTCATCGACTTGAAGGAAAAGGAGATGAGCAAGGGGGAGTTTTCAAGCGTGGTGCGCGCCGTTGGTGGCATTGATGCGACGGTGGACGCTTCGGCAAAAGATGAGGACCTGCTGGCCATGCTCCCATATCTTGGGGAGGAGGCTCGTTACCAGAAGGTGTTTGAGAACCAGCACCTGCTGCGGATGCCGGTGGTGCGCAACGGCGCAAAAGCCACGGTGGGATATGCCCCTGAGGTGTGGAAGACCTGGGAGTAGGGCTGTCTTTGGCCCTGGTTTTGTCGGCTCACATGCTGAGCGTTCATTTTGATCGGCTTCTGTTTAGAAAAATGAACGCATAAGGGGTAGATAGCGTGATGAAGGGGTATACTTTCTGCATGATTTCACGCAGAAAGTGTTCAGGTATGCCTTTTTCTTCAGAAACCGCCGGTCATAAGACTCCCATGAGCTCCGAGATGCGGCAGACGGTTCAGCCGAGCCAACAGAGCCATTCGAGCCATCTGAGCCAGCCGCAGACGGCTCGGTTGACCGTATCCGAATACCAGATCCTTGCCGCTCATGTGCCGGGGGCTCGGTTTGCCGCGTGCTCGGGCAAGGGCCCAGAGTGGGTGGATTTCTCCAAGACGTTGATTGGCGGCGGCCACTCCCAGCGGGGGCTCGCAGAGCTGCTGGGTATGTCCCTAGGCAAGGTCAACAAGGTCACCAAGGCCCTTGAGGCCGCAGGTTTGCTGGCATCAGGCGTGCCCGCTGCGCCCGCTGCGATGGCCGGGGCGGCCGGGGCGACCGAGACTCTAGCAGCAAAGCCCGCTTCGGGCAAGAAGGAGCCTAGCCAGGGTCGGGTAATCACGGCTGCCGGCCTTGCCGCCCTTGAGCCCTATCGGGTCAAAAATGCGGTGATTCTCGCCGCTGGCCTGGGAGGACGTATCGCACCCCTGTCCTATGAGGCACCCAAGGCCCTGCTGCGGGTCAAAGGAGATGTGCTCATTGAGCGCCTCATTGGCCAGCTGCACCAGGCGGGGATCAATTCGATCACCGTGGTGGTCGGCTATATGAAGGAGTCCTTCTTTTACCTCTCGGAGCGGTTTGGCGTGGACATCGTCATCAACCCCCGATACGCCACCTGCAACAACTGCGTCACCCTGTGCGCCGCCGAGGATCGCATCTCAAACACCTACGTGTGTTCCTCCGACCAGTACTTCTTGGACAACCCCTTCGTGACCTACGCCTATGCCTCCCACCTGAACACCATCATGATGGACGAGCCCACCTGCCGACGCCTGGTCTCCACTAATAAGGCCGGAGTGGTGTGCCGCGTAGTGGACGGGGGAGACAGCGGCCCGGGGATGATTGGCTGTGCATATTTGGATGACGAAGCGTCCAGAGCCCTGATGGAGGCCATAGCCGAGGAGATGAGCCATCCCGGCGGAGACCAACTGCGATGGGACGATATGTACCGGCGCCATCTTGACAGGGTGAAGCTGCAGGTGCGGGTGCTTCCGGTCCAGAGCATGTACGAGTTTGACCGTCTCTCTGACCTTGCTCGCTTCGACGTGGACTATATGGACAACGTGGACCTGGAGATCTTCGACAACATCTGCTCGTTGCTTGACTGCCAGCGTTCGGACATCTCCAACGTGCGGCCTTTGAAGGAGGGGCTCACTAACCTGTCCTTCAGGTTTGATTGCAAGGGGGAGAGTTTCGTGTATCGCCATCCGGGTTGCGGCTCGGAGGAGGTGGTGAATCGGGCCAGTGAGACTTTTGCGCTGGAAGTGGCCCGTGACCTGGGGCTCGATACCACGTATCTGCATGAGGACCCGGTGTCGGGGTGGAAGATCTCTCGGTTTATTGAAGGCTGCGAGCCTTTTGATTACGGCAACGAGGAGCACGTCCGTAAGGCCTTAGAGATTGGGCGGCGGCTGCACAGCTGTGGGGCGCAATCTCCCTGGGCCTTTGACTTTTACGAGGAGGCCCTGCGTCTAACGGCGCGGCTGAAAGAGATGGATTATCCGTTGCCGGGGGATTTTGCTGCGTTGGGTCAGTTGGCGTCGCGGGCCCAGGAGCTGTTGGTGCAGCATCGGGATGAGCCGGTGCTATGCCATAACGATTTTTTTGGCCCGAATTTCCTGGTCAAGGGCGATGACATGTGGCTGATTGACTGGGAGTATGCCGCAATGGGCGATTGGGCGTGCGATCTGGGGAATTTCATCGCTCAAGGGTCCGGCTTCTCCGTTGAGAAGGCCATGGGGGTGCTTGAGCACTATTTTATGAGGCCTCCGAGTGTCTCTGAGCAGGTCAGGTGCCTGGCGGCTACCGCTGTGGTGGGCTATTACTGGTACGTGTGGGCCATCTTTAAGGAGGCCAAGGGCAATCCCGTGGGGGACTGGCTGTATGTGTGGTATAAGGCGGCGCGGGAGTTTGCCACGGCGGCTCTTGGCCTGGCCGGATGCATGGAAACAGAGAGGAACAGGTGAGGGGTATGATTGAGGAAAGCCTCAACGTGACCGAGGCAGCAAACAGCATGGCTGAGAAGGCCGCCATGAACATCGCGATTATTGGCGGCGGGCATATTGGCACCGCCATGGCCTGCTATTTTAAGCATCACAACCCCCAGGCCCGCGTGACTATGGCGGTGCGCGACGAGGGACGCTTCGCCAAGGAAATCCTGTGTCACGACGTGGAGCAGGGTTTGGATTACTACGCCACCCCCGATTTGATTACCTCTGATTGGACCGCTGCGTTGTCGGGTGCCCAGATTGTCTATATCACCCTGCCCCATTTCCTGATTCGGGACACCTTTGCCAAGATTGCGGACATGGTTGAGCCTGGTGCGCTGGTAGGAGTGATTCCCGGTTCCGGCGGTTGCGAGTTCTTTTTTGAGGAGTTCTTTGGACGGCGGGCGCGGCTTTTTGGTTTTCAGCGGGTGCCCTTTACCGCCAAGCTTGCGGTCTACGGTCATGAGGTGAATCTGAAAAGCTGGAAGCCCTATAGCGTGGTGGGAACACTGTTCTCCCAAGATCTTGATGATGCCATTGCGGCGGTGGAGGCCTGCGGGCTGGCCACTTCCCGAGCGGCAAACTTCATGGCGGTGTCTATGACCCCGTCAAATCCGGTGCTGCATACGTCACGCACCTTTGAGCTGTTTGGCGCTACCAAGCCTGGCGAGCCTCTGGCGGGGCGGCGGAAGTTTTACGTGGGCTGGACCGACGGGGCCTCCCGCACCATGCTGGGGATGGACGCGGAACTGCACCAGATGATTGACCAGATTGGCGATGAACTGGACCTTTCGTCAATCAAGCCGTTGGGGGAGCATTACGAGGCGCCTACGGTTGAGGCCATGACCCGCAAGATCAACTCCATCCCTACGTTCCAGACGGTGTTTGCTCCTATGGTGCCCGCGCCGGGCAATGAGGATGCCAGTCCGGAAGGGGCGTGGGTCGCGGATACGTCGTCGCGCATGTTCACCGAGGACTTCCCCTGGGGGCTTGCGGTGATCAAGGGCTATTGCGAGCTGTTTGGGGTGAAGACCCCGGTCATGGACGGAGTTCTGTCCTGGTATGCGGACTATATGGGCTTTGAGTACTTTGGCCCCGATGGCACCTGGAGCGGAAAGGATCTGGACAAGACAGGCACCCCCCAGGTTCACGGCGTTCGCACCAGGGAGGACGTGATCAGGCTTTACGGCCGATAGGGGATATGGGCCAGCGGGCCAAGGAGAAACGCTGACACAAGGAAGAAATGCGAGCCGCGGAGAAACGCAGATAGAAAAGCTCGGGGTGCCATGGGGCACCCCGAGTCTTTGTTGTCTACTCCCAGCCGTAGAAGTCTTTGCGCTCCTGGACCATGTCATTCCAGAAGGCGCGCATGGCATTGCCCAGAGGAGTCTGGGTCACGTAGGGGTCCCAGCCGTCGTTACCCTCAATGACTAGGGGGCCGTCGGGGGTGACGGTCACGTCCCAGCCCACGGTGAACAGCTCGGGGATAAAGGAGTGGAGGCGCTTGAGGAACTCCACGGTCTCGGTGTAGAAGGGGACCTGCTGGCCTACAACGGGGCAGTCCGTGCGGTACTTGCTCATGAAGTTAAAGGCGTAAGGTCCGACGATGCCCTCAGGGGAGACCTCGGCGCAGAATCCGTCGGAGTCGGCGTTGTCGGTGACGCAGCCCTCCTTGCCGTAGCACAGGATTGCGGGGCTGTTGACCACCCGGGCGCCGGTGTTGAAGGTGACGATGCGCATGGTGTTGACGGAGGAGGGGTTGAGGGAGGCCATCCAGGGGTGCTGGATGATGTAGCCCTGGATCAGCCAGGACACGGCAGTCTGAGAGATCTTGTTCAGGAATTCCTGGGGGGTGAAGGACGTGCCATCATGGGTGATCTTGCCCTCTGCGATGGAGACCACCATGACGCCGGTGCCAGAGCACCCGTAGGTCTGCTTGAAGACCACACGCTGGCCTTCCAGGCGTTCCACCAGGGCTTGGAAGGTGGGGTCCTGCCAGCCAAAGAATTTGCCGTCGTCGGCAATCATGCCAAGAGAGACTGGATAGCGACGGGGATCTTTGGTGGCGTAGGCGGCAAAGCACTCGAAGAGCTTCTTGTCGCGGGTGATGATGGTGGGGTTGAAGGGCAGGGAACTTCCCTGGGGGTAGAACTTGGAGTTGAGCTGGTAGCGGTCCTTGCGGAAGGCGCAACGGTCCAGGTATGCGTCAATGTCGGCGTTCTCCTCAAGGTCGAGCCCGTGGAAGTTGTAGCACACGTTCACTTCGCCGTAGGTCTCCAGCCAGTGCTCCAGGTCTGCCCGACGCTGCTCTAGGGACTTGCGGGGCTTTTCGGGGTACAAGGTTGGCGCATCAAGGAGTTCCTGAATCTCTTGGCGCTGGGTCTCGTTCATGGTTGAACCGCTCCTTTCGGAATTGGCGTGCGCGATGATAACCCGCAAAGTATAGCAAAGGGCGTGTGTGGGCTTTGTAAATGCAGGGTTTTCGCGGCTGCGGGCAGGCAAATGACCAGATTCTGGCTTGGAGGGGTACAATCAAGCGGTTGCATAATCGGCCGGCTCATTGCAGGTGCGTGCGATCAGGGATGGGTTGTCGAAGCGTCCTATGCCGGCAGCGCCCGGGTTGTCGAAGGGTTCAGGGAGGAAGTCATGTCTTTGACCAGAGAGCAGTTTGACCAGTTGGTGGCCAAGTACGAGGCAAAAACGGCCAGCCTTGAGGATCTGGCGGCACTTGAGCCGTATCGGGCGAAGCGTGCGGTGCTTCTGGCGTCCGGCTTTGGGTCTCGCATGCTACCTATCACCATCAACACCCCAAAGCCCCTGGTAAACGTCAACGGCCGACGCATCATTACCACCATTTTGGATGCTCTGGTGGCCATTGGCATTCAGGAGATCTACATTGTCACTGGGTACCTCAAGGAACAGTTCACCTTGCTCAAACAGGAGTATCCCCAGGTGAGGCTCATATATAACCCGGTGTATGACCGTACTAACAACATCTCTTCTGCCTGCCTTGCCAAGGACCACTTTTCTAACGCCTACGTGTTTGAGTCGGATCTGTTCCTGACCAACCCGTCCATGATCAAGCCCTATCGGTATGACTCCTGCTACATGGGCGTGCCGGTGGAATTCACCCCCGATTGGTGCTTTGACGTGGAGGGCGGCATTATCACGGACCTGCACAAGGGGGGCCGCAATATGCTGTCTGCCGGGGCAGCCGCGACAGCTGCCGCCGCCGGGGACCGGGTGGAGGTGCCGGCGGATGCCACCACGTGCTACCACATGTACGGCATCAGTTACTGGAACCAGGCCGACGGCCAGAAACTTGCCCAGGACCTGCCCGAGGCGTTCAACGCCGATGAGGCCACTCAGCAGCGATTCTGGGACGATGTCCCCTGCGTTATCAGGTGCGACAACTATCGGCTCCATGTGGAAGCGTGTAGCTTTGATGACGTGGCGGAGATTGACAGCTTTGCGGAGCTGCAGGAGATTGACCCTCGGTATCGGGTGTAGCGCCCGGGTCCACATGAAGGAGGCGCCATGCCCGTAGTTGAGATTTCCAGTCTGGATGACCCCCGGCTTGACGTGTACGCGCGGCTCACCGAGGCCCAGCTGCGTAACAAATTGGAGCCTGAAAAGGGGATATTCATCGCAGAGAGCCTTAAAGTGATCAACCGCGCCCTTGATAGCGGGATGGAGCCGGTTTCGGTGCTCATGACCCCGGAGTGGGTGGATTCTTCGGCGGAGATTGTGGCCAGGGTCCTGGCTCAGGCTCCCC
>JAQXQN010000200.1 GCA_029101185.1 Eggerthellales bacterium
ATTGGGGTACGCCTCAACCCCTAAAACTGCCCAAGTATCCTACTTTTGGATGTTCATAACCATGGCTCCAGAACTTATCGTACACACCGTTGGCGGTTAGCATTCCCGTCAACCCGCCTGACACGACGCAAGCGGAACACCTATGCATTGGAGGGAACATGAGCACCATCGATCGTCGAGCATTTCTAACTGGCAGCGCCATCGTGGCCACTGGAGCCGCCCTTGCCGGGCTTACCGGCTGTGGCACCAGCTCTCAAACCGATGATTCAGCCCCCGCAGAAGGCACCGCCAACATCCAACTTCCCATCGACCTCACCATGGCCGATGTGGAAGGCAGCCTAGTTGAGCTTGAACCCATCACGGAATTCGCCGCCGAAGAGTCCTACGACGTGGTGGTGGTGGGCGCCGGTGTGGCTGGCGTTCCTGCCGTGCTGACCGCCGTCGAAGAAGGCGCCAGCGTCTGCTGCCTGCAGCGCGAGGGCAAGCCCGCCGCCAACGGATTCGGCACCTCCGCCGTGTACAAGGCAGGATCCACCCCTGGTGGCATCAAGCGCTGGATGGAGGACTTCGCCAAGGGTGACGGCTGGCGCATCAACCGTGATTTGTTCCAGCATCACGTGGACCACTCAGAGGAGACCGTCTCCTGGCTGGTGGCGGAATGCACCGAGCTCGGCCTGGAGGGCATGGGCTATAAGACCAGCGGCGCCGTATGCTATGAGGACGGCCCCATTGCCGCCATCTTCGAGATTTCCGCTCCCATCCCTGGTGGAAACCAGCAGGTCATGGAGGAATTGGCCAAAAAGGCCGAAGGCCTCGGTGCCGTCTTCCACTATGAGACCCCCGGCGTGCAGCTGATCCAGGACGCCGACGGTCGGGTCACCGGCGTGGTGGGCAAGAAGGCCGACGGCTCCTACATCAAGGTCAACGCCGCCAAGGGCGTGATCATGGCCACAGGCGATTACATGAACAACGAAGCCATGGTGGACCACTACAGCCGCGACCTCTCCGGCAAGTTCCTCAGGTTGCAGACCAACCGCACCGGCGACGGCCAGATTATGGGCATTTTGGCGGGCGCCCGCATCGTACCTCCCGCCCATGCCCACCAGGTCCACGGCCTGATTCCCTTCTTCATGAAGTGCCCCATCATCGCCCTTGACGGCAACGGCGAACGTTTCATGAACGAGAACATCTACATGACCAGCTGGAACACCGTGGCCTCCTATCACTATCCCAAGGGACAGGACACCATCCTGTATCGTTTCTTCGATTCCGAGTACGAGACCAAGTACGGCCAGTACCCCGAGCTGCAGCCCCTGGCGCCTAAGCCCATGCTGGATAACGCCATCGATACCCACACCCCCATCACCCAGTACGACTTCCACAACGTGTGCCACCGGGCAGACACCCTTGAGGACCTCTGCGCCGAGGTGGGCATCCCCTTCGAGCAGGCCAAGGCGTCCATAGACCGCTACAACCAGCTGTGCGACCTGGGCGAGGACGAGGACTTCGGCGTGAAGGCCGCCTACCTGCAAAAGATCGAGACCCCGCCCTTCTATTGCATCAAGGATGTCCTGGGCCTGGCGGCAATCAACGGCGGCTTCACCGTCAACAGCAACTACGAGGCAATTGATGGCGAAGGGAACGTAATCCCCGGCCTCTTCGGCGCCGGCGTCTGCGCCGACGGCATCTGCGGCGGCATCAACTGGTCCATGCCCGGCGGCTGCTCCAACTCCCACTGCATCACCTCCGGCCGCTACACCGCCCTGCTGGCCCTGGGCAAGACCGCGCCCTCCACGGTACACAAGTTCGAGGACATGTGGGACAACTTCCGCGGCGAGGACGGCAAGTTCGCCTGGGAGAACGGCACCGCCCGCAAGGCCCCCGATCTCTGGTAATCCCACAGGCCGCCCAGCTGGCAAGCCCGCTGAGAACCAGCTCGCAAACCGCTGACGGCCAACGGACGCACCCGTCCCCTGCCGCATCCGGTTGATGGGCGCACTCGACCAGCCGCACCCAGTTGATAGGCGCACTCGACCAGCCTCTATTCAGCCTGACGAAGCGCCCTGACAGCAACAAGGGCCAGACCCCACGGTCTGGCCCTCTCATTTTTCCAGTCTGCGTCCTTACCTGACCGAATGCGGCAGGCATCCCACACACGCAGCCCTTACCCCACGCGGCGGCCGGTGACCGCCTCAAAATGCCATTTGACTATCCCTAGGTCAACCTTGGCATAGGGGCCCATCCCCTTGACCCGAGCCACAGGCTCGCCGTCCACCAGGGAGAATAGAAACTTTTGCTGGTTGATGGCCGTAGGCGCAAGCTGGGCCGCCTGCAGGCCCTGCACAAACCACTCTGGCGCAGCAGCCTCCTGCGACCCTGCCAGCAACGGGACATCCGTCAATTTCTCCAGCGGCTTCACCTTATGGGCCTTGCCCTGGTTGGCCCCAAAGCCCAACGCAATCACACACACCAGTTTCTGACCAGGCCCAACAACCGCAGCCGTCTTCCCGTGATTCAAGCCCACCCAGCAGGTGTTCAGTCCCAGCTCCTGAGCGCGCAGCACCAACTGCTCCCCCCAGTACCCACAGGCCTCATCCAGGTCCGGGCCCTTCGACCCCACCAGCGCAATATAGTTGACCACCCCGGAAAAGCTTCCGTAACGCGCGATGGCCGCTTCAAAACAGGACGGTTCGTCAAACAGAAGCTGAACGGACAGGCCGCTGGCGGCGTTGATACGGGCCACCTCCGCAAGGAGCTCCCGACGCATGCTCTCGGGAATAGGCTGGTCACGATACTGCCTGACGCTGTGTCGCTGCTGAATGGTTTCAAAAGCTCCCATGGAGTATCCTTTCGGCGCGGGCGAATTATCCGACAATTGTCCGCACCAAAGTATATGCAAAACCCTTGGGAGGTTTTCATGACGAATCTTACCGACCTGCCAAACATCGGGCCCAAGGTAGCCGACCAGCTGGTTGCCGTGGGAATACAAACCCCTAGGGATCTTGCCCAGGTTGGGTCTCGGGAAGCGTGGCTCCGGATTCAGGCGCAGGATCCTTCGGCGTGCATTCATCGGCTGACGGCACTGGAGGGGGCCATCCGGGGCGTGAAGAAATCCGATCTACCTGACCAGGTCAAAGTGGACTTAAAGCAGTTCTACCAGGAGCACAGGATCGGATAGGTAAGTGCTCACCTGGCGAAGCGGCCTGCCTGGCAAAGCGAACGGGTGTCAGGACTATCCCACGCCCCAGGTCATGAGCTTCCACTCCCCGCCCTCCGATCG
>JAQXQN010000201.1 GCA_029101185.1 Eggerthellales bacterium
ACGCCGACAAGGACCGTCCTCTGGTCATGCCCGTGGGCGTCGAGTAGAAGAAAGGTAGAGCATCATGACCCAGTATGGTTTCTACTTTGACTCCAGCAAATGCACCGGCTGCAAGTCCTGCCAGGTTGCCTGCAAGGAGACTTATCACCTTCCCATCGAGAATCTCTTCCGTCGGGTGTACCACTACGGTGGGGGCTCTTGGGAGAAGGACGCCAACGGCTGCTACGCCCCCAAGGACGTGTTCGGCTATTTCATCTCCATCGCTTGTAACCATTGTGAGAACCCCGCCTGCGTAGCCAACTGTCCCACCGGCGCCATGCAGAAGGATCCGGAGACTGGTATCGTCTTCTCCGATCACGAGGTGTGCATCGGCTGCCAGACCTGCGCGGGTGTGTGCCCCTATAAGGCGCCCTCTCTTGATGCGGGCAACGGCTATATCATCAAGTGTGACATGTGCCGCGCCGAGCTGACTCTTGATCGCAAGCCCGCTTGCGTGGCAACCTGCCCCATGCGTGCTCTGGATTGGGGCCCCATCGAGGACCTCAAGTCCAAGTATGGCGAAGGGAACGTGGCCGTCGAGCCTCTGCCCGAGGACTCTACTAGTCCCTGTTTAGTGCTTAACCCCCACCCCAAGGCTCAGCTCACGGGCGCGGGCACCGGCGCGGTGATCAGCTTCGACGAGGAGCTTGACCTCTAGTTTCAAATCCGGATCCAACTACCTGGTTCCAACTACTAAGGGGGCCTGGCCGAAAGGCCGGCCCCCTTGTGCGCGGCCCCGATTCGGGGTGTAAAGAAGGAGGCATACCATGCACGAAGATGAGCTGCTCGGGGCTCAGATGGCATTCGCCCTAGCATCTCGGCTGGTGTTTCAGGAGCCGGAGGACGGTTTCTACGCCAGTCTTATTAAGGAGGACGTCTTCGAGGGCTCCCCCTTCGGCCAGGACGACCCTGCAGTGGGCGAGGGTCTGGCTATGATGCGGTCCTGGTGTCTAGTGCAGGCGGGCCTTGACCAAGAGGAATTTGCCCGAGCCATGAGGGACATGCGCAGCGATTGGTTCATGCTGTTGGTGGGTCCTGGCGTGCCTAAGGCCCCCAACTGGGCGGGGTTCTATCTGTCGGTAAAGTCCGAGCTCATGTCCCAGATTACCCTTGACGTGCGGCGCCTGTACCGTCGCTGGGGCTTCGTGCCCGATGGGGTCAACAAGGAGCCCGATGACAACCTGGGTATCCTTCTGGGCTTTTTGGCTCAGTTGATCGCTGTCGAAGCGTCCTGCGTTGGCGCTGGTGAATGTGCCGACGAAGCTGTTGAGGCAGTCAGCACCCATGTCGCTGCTGCCGGTAGCGAGGCAGACGCCCAAGCTGCCCGAGATGCCCAGGAGCAGGTGCTGGTGTCTTACCTTCTGCCCTGGATAAACACCTGGCGCTGGCACGTGGCCAAGCACGCCCATAACGACTTCCTGAAAGGCCTGGGAGAGTTGGTCTTTGGGCTGTGTCGCGCATACGCTGAACGTTTTGACATGGTCTTCATCGAAGATGGCATCAGCTCTCGGTTCTGCAGGAAAGGGGAGTAAGATGGAACTGGCAATCACTCTGGTCATCACCGTTTTGGGGGTGCTGGCGCTCCGCGAACCTATCAAGCGGGCGCCCTGGGTGTTTTACCTGGTCGCTGCGGCGCTCAACGTGGTGTTGCTGGCAGGGATGGCGCCTTCCTTGCCCGCCGCCTTGAGGGACTTGCTCATCCTGGTCATGCAGAAGGGTGCCTTAGGGGTGTCCCTGTTCGCGGTGGTCATGTGGATTGGCGTGCTATCTCGGGATGGGTGGGCGTCAAGGTGGCTGCGGCCCATCCGTGCGGAACTGTCTATCATGGCGTGCATCCTCATCACGGGGCACATGCTTACCTACATGAGGGCGTACCTGAGTATGATTTCAGCGGGTGGCGCTTTAAAGGCCCAGATGATTGCCGCACTGTGCATCTCCCAGGTCCTGCTGGTGCTTATCCTGGTGCTGGGTGTGACCTCTGCGCGCTTCGTCAAGAGGCGTATGGGTGCGCGGACCTGGAAGAAGATTCAGGTGTGGGCGTATCTGTTCTACGGGCTGGTGCTGGCGCACATGAGCTTGGCTCTGGGTGCCTCGGCCGTAGGGGGAGGCACCGCCGCCCGAGTGACTCTGGCGGTCTACGGCATGGTCTTCGGCGGGTATATAATCGCACGAGTGTGGCGCGCCATGATTGACCGACGCGATAAGGTGGACCTTGTGGAGAGCGTCAGGGACCAGGGGTTCGTGAAGTAGGAGACCAGCTGCTTTCCAAAGCGACGCGGGAAGTTGCGGAGGGGCCGTGGTGATTCCCAGCGCGTATTCCGAGGGGCTCGCCGACTGCCTGTCTGACCAGCCCCTAGAGAGCATGGTTAAGCCTGGTAAGCGGGGCTAGAGTGTGTGGGCTTGAGGGGTGGCAGAGGTTAAACCTATCGCTATATTAGTTGGAGGTCCACTTCCCGCAGATCAAACCAGGGCCTGGAGCTGGGCACTTCGCCGTTTTTGGACGCTTCGCCATGTGCTTGGCTGGACGCTTCGTCATGCCACTGGGCCACAGAGGAGGCCAGGGCCAACTGCCCCTGGAAGTCTTTTGCCACGTCGCGGGCCAGGTGTTGCTGGGATGGGGGGATGAGCAGGCAGAGGTCGTCGTCTTGGGTAGGGGCAAGGCCAGCTAGCTGCAACGCCAAGACAGCGCCATGGCGGCGCTGGGGATCTGGAATCCAGAGCTTGATGGTGCGGATGAAGAAGTCCTCAGGGTCCATCTCGTATTCGGGACCAAGGGTGTTGGCGGGTGCGCTGGCGGCGATGCTGGGCACGGTTGCGGTCCTGCTGGTGGCGTGCGAGCTGGCGGCGGTGCCAGAGGCGGCAGATTTGGCGCGCGCGATGGCTGGCCGGTTGAGGGTGATGATCTGGTCCCGATGCTTGTTCTCCAGGCTGCAGTAGTGAACGTTGATTCCTAGCCTCTGGTCAAGGGCGTATTCCAC
>JAQXQN010000202.1 GCA_029101185.1 Eggerthellales bacterium
CCCGTCATCTCCGCCGTCACCGAGGGTGACCATCCCACCCAGATGCTGGCCGACGCCATGACCATGCAGGAGATCTGGGGCGGACGCGCCGCCTGCAAGGGAAAGAAGATGGCCTTCGTTGGCAACGGTGCCACCACCGCCATGTGGTACGGCCGCCTGTGCGCTCTGATGGACATGGACTACTACATCATTGCCCCTGATGACGAGCGCTACAACCTGTGCGATAGCTATCGCAAGGAAATTGAGGACATGTTTGCCAAGTGGGCGCCCAACCGCAAGTTCGTGACCACCTCCGACAAGACCCAGCTTGAGGGCACCGACGTCATCACCACCGAGTGCTGGATTTACCAGAACCCCGACTGCCACGACGAGGACCTGGCCACCGAGGACAACTGGTCCGCGCTGGAACGCAGCTACGACGCCTGGATGCGCCATGCCGACATCCTGGCCCCCTATCGCGTCACCAGTGAGCTGATTGACACGTATGTGAAGAACCCCGACTGCCTGGTCATGCACATGCTGCCCGGCTACCACAACGCCGACATGACCTTGTTCGAGGAATTCGTGGCCATGGCCAAGACCGACTGGGAGCGCGACCTGCTCAAGTCTGGCCTTGAGGTGTCCGATGAGTGCTTCGAAAAGCACGCCAACGAGATCTTCCTGCAGGCAGGTAACCGCCAGCATACCATCAAGGCATGCCTGGCTGCCGTCTTGGGCATCTAGTCCCTACTGGGGTGCCGCTGCGGCGGCACCCTTGACCATTCATTCACGCACACTTCGACAAAGGATGTGAACTAATGACTGAGACCACACCCAAAAAGGGCATCCACTACGCGTGGTGGGTCATGATCGGCTATGGCATGCTCATGGTTGCCACCATCGGCTGCATCACCGTCATGGGCGGCCTTTTCTACTACAACGTCTGCGATGACCTCGGATTCGACCTGTCCGCATTCACCTTCTACGTCACCCTGTCCATGGTGTTCATGGCCCTGGGCATGCCTCTATGCGGCAAGATTCTGGCCAGCGGAAAGATCAAGCTTCCCGTGCTTCTGACTGTTGCACTGCTCATGGAGCTGATTCCCTTTGCCCTGATGTCCACTTTTACCCAGATGTGGCAATGGTTCGTGGCAGCGGTTCCCATTGGTCTGGGTCTTTCCGCAACCTCCACCGTCACCGCAGCCCCCACCTTGGGTAACTGGTTCCACAAGAAAACCGGCTTTGCCATTGGCATGATCTTCACCATCCAGTCCATCTTCGTAGCTGTTGCTAGCCCCATCTTCGCTGGCATGATTGACGCCCTTGGCTGGCGCATCTCCTACGTGGTGCTGGCGGGAATCGCCCTGGTCCTGGCCCTGCCCTTTACCCTGTTCGTCATCCGCTACCGTCCCGAGGACAAGGGTATGCTGCCCTACGGCTACGACCCCGAGGCCGTTACAGAAGACGGTTCTGCCGCTCCGGCCAAGGGCGTCTCCTTCAAGACCGCCATCAAGTCCCTGCCCTTCTTCATGTGCTGCCTGGTAGTCATGATGGCCATGATGACTTCCAACATGAACGTAGTGCTGCCCACTTACGCGGAAGTGGTTGGCCTGGGCGCCATCGTAGGTGGCCTGATGGTTACCTGCGCCTCCATTGCCGATATCGTCCTAAATCCCGTCATCGGCTCCTTCGGCGACAAGTTTGGTGCCACCCGCTCTATGGTTGTGTGGACCGGCATCACCATCCTGTCCCTGGGACTGCTCTACTTCAGCGCCAATTCCCCCATCCTTGCCTACATTGGCGCCGCGCTGAATGACGCCATGTACGCCCTGTGCGGTGTAGGCCTTGCCACCTATGCTATGGCCCTGTTTGGTATGCGCAATTACGAACGCATCTTCTCCGTAGTCATGATGGTGGGCTATCTGGTTGCCTCCCTTGGCGTGCCCGTCATGATGTTCATCTACGAAGCCACTGGCGTGTTCCAGAACGTATTCCTGTTCTGCATCCTGGTAGACATTGTCATCATCATCGCCGCCATCATCGGCGACCGCGCTGCCAAGAAGCTCCCTGTCGAAGAAGGCTAGGGTGCGTTGCGCATTCGCCATGGACGACCGGTGAAAGGAGAGGGACCGATGACGTCCTTCCCTGCGAATCGCCTGCGCGCAACAGGGACTTCGAGGACTTAACCCACGTGTTTGACACATTCCCTATTCCCATGGCGCGAAAAGCGTTCGAATATCGCTCGGGTATCATTCGGCGATTGTAGCCGGCGGCAAATTGAAGGAAGGACACCCGCTGGTTTGTTCACGGCGGGTGTCGTTATTTTTATGCAAAGGAGAGAAACCATGCCCTCTCAGAAGAACTTTAACCGCGTGGTGATCGCCCTAGGCGGAAACGCCTTGGGAGACACCCCAGAGGAGCAGATCTCCAGGGTGCGGGCGGCGGCCCCCACCCTGCTCGACATCATCACACAGGGCAACGAGATCATCATCACCCACGGCAACGGCCCCCAGGTGGGCATGATCCAGAAGGCCTTCGCCTTCGCCCACGAGGCGGACGCGAAGATCCCCGCCATGGACCTGCCGGAGTGCGGCGCCATGAGCCAGGGCTACATCGGCTACCACCTGCAGCAGGCCATCGGCGTGGCGCTGCACAAGTCCTACAAGCGCTGGCACGTGGCCTCCATCGTCACCCAGACCGAG
>JAQXQN010000203.1 GCA_029101185.1 Eggerthellales bacterium
ATCCATGGCGTATTCCGTCCGCGGATTGGGCCTGATGGGGGCCATCCTGTCGGATAGGACCAAGGCATCCCCCTCGGCGTCGGCGGTAAGCCCCATCGGTCAGATTGCCGGCTGGTTCAAACGTTCGTTCAACGTGGGCGAGAAGACCCCCATGCAGGAGATCGCACGTATGGAGCTGATGATAGAAACCGAGCAATGCGCCCTGGGCTACCTGTCCACCATCGTGCCCACCCTCGACGAAGAGGGCGCCCACGCCGCCGCCATTCTGGAGTCGGAGTACCGGTCTCTGCTCACGGACCTTGAGACTCGCCGTGCCAACTATCGGGACGAGCAGGCAGCCATTGCCGCCCAAGCCGCCGCCGCGGCGTCCCAAACCGGCTCTGACCAGGGCTTCCACGCGGGCCAAATGGCGGCTGCCAACGCAAACCACGGGGACCTTGCCTCAAATGACGTCCAGTTGCAGATGGCCATAGATTCCTACGTGACCCCCGATTCTGTCATCGACCACGATGAGATCCTTGGCGAAAGCCTCCAGACCCTCGCGGATGTTGCCGAAGCGTCCGAGCTGCCCACCTCTTCAGAGCCTGGCGAAGCGTCCGGCTCCGTCAGGGATGCCATGATCAAGAAGATCAGCGCCAGCCGCAAGCTTGAGGATGAAACTCGCAACGCCGCCCTGCGCATCGAACTTGACCAGATTCAGGCCATGCGCGCTGCCGGCCGCCTTACCGCAGGTCAGGCCCGTGAGCTGCGTGAGGAAGTCTACCTACTGCGCATGAGCCTGGGCCTGTAACCGGGCCTGAGCCTTGGCCTGTAACCGGGCCTGTTGCTGGGCCTGTAGTCAGGCCTGCAACTAGACCCGTAGGCTACAGTAGCTTGCCCAGGTCAACGCCGTTAAGCTTGCTGATAAGCTTGCGATAGATGCGGTCTCGGATCCAGGGCTCGCTTGATTTTGCGCACGCTTCGCCAAGGGGAACCCAGGCCACGGCGCTGTTCTCGTCAGGCTTGGGCCTAAGCGTCTGGGCAACGTCTGCATCGTTGGGGTCCGCCACGGCCAGATAGGTCACGTTCAGGTGCAGATGGGAGCTGACGTATCGGCCCCGCTTCTCGTGTCCTGCTACGGTAAGCACCTCCAGCGAGTACACGCCCCCCGGACCACAGTCCACCAGCCGCCCCGCGACCCCGGTCTCCTCCTGCAGGTCCCGCAGGGCCACGGCGGCAAGGTCGCGGCATCCGTCGGCATGGCCCCCAATCCAGCTCCAACTGTTATAAATGTTGTGGTGAACCATGAGGGTCTGAGACGCATCCGGGCTCACGGTCCAGATGCTGCAGGCGAAGTGTGCCTGGGCGGATCGGTCAAAGCAGTCAAAGCTTGCAGGACCGCCGAAAGTCTGCTGGGCCATCGCATCCAGGCGCATCTGCTTCTCAAGGGCGGCAAGCATGACTCTTTGATCCTGGGCCTCCTGCTCATTCACTGGCGTGTAGGCCAGAATATCCTGGTAAAGTTGCATATCGCGTCGCATGTCGTGCCCCTATTGCTGTTCCTGTGTGAACACGGGGGTGCGCAGGGGCTCTCCCAGAATATGGGCACGCAGGTTATCCGCGGCAATGTCTCGGATGCGCAGCTCCGTGCCCAGGTGCCGTCCGAAGGAACCCCCGGAGATGTGGGGCGTAATCAGACATCGGGGCTCGCTCCACAGGGGATGGTCCTCGGGCAGAGGCTCCGGATTAGTCACGTCAAGGGCGGCACCCCGCAGGATGCCCGCCTTGAGGGCCTGGTCAAGGGCCAGGCAATCCACGAAATTGCCCCTGCCCACATTAACCAGGATGGCCCCAGGCTTCATCATGCCAATACGCCGCCGGTCAAGCCATCCAGCGGTTTGAGGGGAATTGGGGATGGCCCCAACCACCACGTCGGCCTTGGGGAGCCAGTCTTGGGCCTGGTCAAGGGTGCAAAGTTGATCAAAATAAGGCCTGGCGTGGGAGGTGTCTCGACAAACGCCTACCACCTGAGCGTCAAACCCCTGGAGCCTGCGGGCGATATGCCCGCCAATATCTCCAGATCCAAACACCAGTACCGTCGCCCCGTCAAGGGATGCAACAGGTCCCAGGTCCTTCCACTGACAGGACGGCTGATTGGCCCGGTATCCAGGAAGGTTCTGCATGATGGACAGGATCTGACCTAGCACGTACTGGGAGATAATATGACCAAAGGCGCCCACCGCGTTGCATAGCGCCACCTCATGGGGGAAGGGAATCGTGCTGCAGGTGTACTTGTCCGTTCCCGCCCAGGTCATCTGCACAATTTCGGGGTAGGAGCCGCTTTGCACCGCCGCAATCAGGGCGTCAACATCGGGCTCTCCTAACACTGCCTGGACGTTTTGGAGTGCGTCAGTCAACTGTTCACCGGAAAGCCCTGCGGGGTGGTACTCGTAAGACCAGGTGTTGCCCTGGGGAGAATCGGCGGCATTTGCGGCGCTGATTATGTATCTGACCTGGTCTTCAGGCATAGGTACAAGCACAAGAAGCTTCTTGTTCATGAATTTACCTCCCCCTAGGCGCGGTGGTGTTGTTCTGTCTCGCAGCCTGCCGGTATGGCGGCACTGTGCATGACGGCCTCTCCGGTGGCTCCGTCTTGCGGCTCTGCCGGGCAGCTGTTCGGCGACACGGTCATTGTACGGCACCCAGATTGTCTCAGTACGCTTCGATAAGCAAACCTAAAAAAGTGACAATCAAGCAACATGCCGATTTATTTATAAGATAAGTTGACACTCAAGCACTTAGATTTTATATTACCCAGCATGCAAAGGAACCTAAGCGTAGGGCTTAGGGCACTGCGAGCAGTGCTGACACCGGTAATAACAGTCGGCGGCCTCGCAAAGCCGCCATGCGCTCCGGCATCCCGGGCGCACCAAAGAAAGGACTGACATCATGGGCAAGATTCTCGGCATCGATTTGGGTACCACCAACTCCGCCATGGCTGTGATGGAAGGTGGAGAGCCCACCATCCTGATTAACGCAGAGGGAGATCGCACCACCCCCTCCGTGGAGGGCTTCGGCAAGGACGGGGAGCGCAAGGTGGGCAAGGCCGCTAAGAACTCCGCGGTCACCAACCCCAAGAACACCATCTCCTCCGTTAAGCGTTTCATTGGCCGCAGCTATGATGAGACTGCCGAAGAGCGCCGCACCGTTGCATACGACGTGGTTCGCGGCAAGGACGGTCGTGCGGTCATTGACATTGATGGCAAGACCTACACCCCCGAAGAGATTTCCGCAATGGTGCTGCAGAAGCTGAAGGCTGACGCAGAGAAGCGCGTGGGCGCCCCCATCACTGAGGCGGTCATCACCGTCCCCGCGTATTTTAATGATGCACAGCGTCAGGCCACCAAGGACGCAGGCAAGATTGCCGGTCTAGACGTGAAGCGCATCATCAACGAGCCTACCGCGGCCGCTTTGGCCTATGGTCTGGACCGCACCGACAAGGATGAGAAGGTCCTGGTCTTTGACCTGGGCGGCGGCACCTTTGACGTGTCCATCCTGGAGCTGGGTGACGGCGTTTTTGAGGTTCTGGCCACCGCGGGCGACAATCACCTGGGCGGTGATGACTGGGATCAGGTCATCATTGACTGGCTGGCCAACAAGTTCAAGGGTGAGACCGGTATTGAGCTGCGCAATGACCCCATGGCTCTGCAGCGCCTGAAGGACGCGGCTGAGAAGGCCAAGATGGAGCTGTCCTCCACCACCCAGACCCAGATCAACCTGCCCTTCATCACCATGGACGCCTCCGGCCCCAAGCACCTTGACTACACCCTGACCCGCGCCGAGTTCGAGCGTATCACCAAGGTTCTGCTTGATCGCTGCAAGGCCCCCGTTGAGAAGGCTCTGCGCGATGCCGGCCTGTCCATCGGCGGTCTTGACGAAGTGATCCTGGTTGGCGGCTCCACCCGTATGCCCGCTGTCCAGGAGCTGGTCAAGAACATGACCGGCAAGCAGCCCAACATGTCCGTGAATCCTGACGAGGTTGTGGCCATCGGCGCAGCCGTCCAGGGCGGCGTGCTCACCGGCGACGTTGACGGTATCGTGCTGCTGGACGTCACCCCCTTGTCCCTGGGCGTTGAGACCCTCGGTGGCGTGATGACCAGGATGATTGAGCGCAACACCACCATTCCCACCCGCAAGACTGAGGTGTACTCCACCGCTGCTGATAACCAGACCAGCGTTGAGATTCACGTCCTGCAGGGCGAGCGTCCCATGGCCAATGACAACAAGACCCTGGGCCGCTTCCAGTTGACCGGCATCCCCGCTGCCCGTCGTGGTGTTCCCCAGATTGAGGTCACTTTCGATATTGACGCCAACGGCATCGTGAACGTCTCCGCTAAGGATCTGGGCACCGGCAAGCAGCAGCAGATTACCATCTCCGGTTCTACCGCCCTGTCCGATGAGGAAGTGGACCGCATGGTCAAGGACGCTGAGGCCAACGCCGTCGCCGACGAGCAGCGCAAGGCTGAGATTGAGGCCCGCAACAACGTGGACTCCCTGGTCAACGCCACTGAGCAAGCCCTCTCTGAGCTGGGCGACAAGGTCCCTGAGGCCACCCGCTCCGAGGTCCAGACCGCGGTGGATGAGGCCAAGGAAGCCCTGGCCGGCAACGACATCGAGGCCATTAAGGCTGCCGGCGAGAAGCTGCAGCAGGCCAGCTACTCCATGGCCAGCGTTGCCTACAGTGCTCAGCCCGACGCATCCGCTGCTGGCTGCGGCGCCGGCTGCACCACCTGTGACGACGGCCCCATTGAGGCCGATTATGAGGTCGTGGACGACAAGGACAACAAGTAATCATCCCTGCCCTGCATGAGCTTTACCTACGAGGAGACCCTTATGGACGCATTCAACAACCAGGCTGCATCCGATGCAGCGGATCCTCAGGTTCAGAGGGCTGCCGAAGTGAACGATCCCGCAACCGCCGCCCCTGCGGCGGCGGTTGCGGGGGCTTGCGCCACGGACGCTTCGACATATGAGACCGATCCTGAGGCCCAGGTGGCCCAGGAGGCGGATGCCGCTGTGGACGCAGCGGAGCGGCTTATTGCCGCAGAGCAGGCCCTAGCTGCCTACAAGGACAAGTACATGAGGCTGCAGGCGGAGTGGGACAACTTCCGCAAACGCACGGAATCGGAGCTGTCGGATAACAAGATCCGCGCCACCGAGAACGTGATGAAGGACATCCTGCCCGTGCTCGATGACTTTGAGCGGGCCATCGCCCATGCATCCGTCAACGGCTCCGAGGGGCTGCTTGAGGGCGTGGTTGCCATTGGCAACAAACTTAACGCCGCCCTGGCAAAGCATGGCCTTAAGGTTATAGACCCCGCCGGTGAGCCCTTTGATGCTCTTGAGCATCAGGCGGTAGCCACCGTGCCTGACGAGACTGTGCCTGATGAGACCGTGAACCAGGTGTACCAGAAGGGGTATCGCCTTGGCAGCAAGGTCCTGAGATCGGCCATGGTCACCCTGTCGGTTGGAGGCCCCAAGCGTTCCACAGAGGAATAGCAGTTCGGAAGGCGGGCTTCGGTCCGCCTTCTTAGAAGACACGATGCAGAAAGGTGGTGTTGTCGGATGGCCGAAAAGACCCCAGATTATTACAAGATTCTTGGCGTGGACCGCAACGCCACGGCTGAAGAGATCAAAAAGGCCTACCGAAAGCTGGCCCGGGAGAATCACCCTGATAAAGGCGGGGATGAGGACACCTTCAAGCAGATCAACGAAGCGTATGAGGTTCTCTCGGATCAGAAAAAGCGGGACCTTTATGACCAGTACGGCACCGCGGACGCCAACAAGATTCCCTTTGGCGGTGGCGGTGGGTTTGGCTCCTGGCAAGACATCCTGGAGAGCATTCGTCGGGGAGAGGGCGCCTTTGGTTCCAATTGGGACATGAGTGACATCTTCGGCGGCTTTGGCGGGGGTGCAGGCGGCGCTGGATACGGCGGTGCCGGTTTTGGAGGCAGCCCCTTTGGCGGCTTTGGCGGATACGGCCAGCCTCGGCCCCAGAAGGGTCGGGATATGAACCTGACTCTGCGGGTGACCTTTGACGAAGCGTACGCCGGCTGTACTAAGAAAGTGACCTACCGCAAGCCCAACTCCAGCGAGCCCGAGACCATTGATGTGTCGGTTCCTGCTGGAGCTGTTCAGGGCGGACGGGTCCGGATGAAGGGCAAGGGCCTTGAGGGCAGCAACGGCGGTCCAAACGGGGACCTGCTGATCACCACCCATATTCAAGACCACCCCTTCTTCTCCCGCGACGGGGCTGACGTGCTGATTACCGTGCCCCTGACCGTGTCCGAGGCGGCATTGGGCGCAAGCGTGGTCATTCCAGTGCCGGAGGGGTCCAAAATCAAGATCAAGGTTCCAGCCGGATGTCAGGATGGGACGGAGATGCGGATTCGGGGCAAGGGTGCGCCAAAGGTGAAGGGCACCGGCAACGGGGATCTGCGCATCACCCTCCATGTGGAGGTGCCCACCCATATGACCCCTCAACAGGAGCAGGCCATGATTGATTTCCAGGCCGCAACCGAGCTTGCGGGCGAAAACGTTCGTGCGGTGTTTGAGCAATAGGATAAGGAAGACGTCCCATGGATGATCGAAACAGACCCTTGTACATGATTGGCGTTGCCGCGCAGCTTGCGGGGGTGCACCCCCAGACACTGCGGGTGTACGAGCAAAAGGGCCTGGTCACACCCCAACGGACCAGCGGCAACACCCGTATGTACTCTCAGGCGGACATAGAGCGCCTGGAGCTTATCAATGAGCTGACCAGCGAGGGCATCAACCTTGCGGGTGTTATCCGCATCCTTGACTTGCAGGGCAGGCTTGATACGCGTGACGAGGAGATTGATGACCTCCATCGTAAGGTCAGGCGTCTGGCCGACAGGGTCCATGAGCTTGAGACCAGGGCAAACGTGACCGCTCTGATGCTGCCGGAGCCTGCGGTTTCTGCTAAGGACGTTTCGTCACACCAAGATACATCGGGATACCAGGAGGGATCCTTCTATCAGGATACTTCGCCGTTTAGATGGTAGGCCGTCCTGGGTGTTCGCAATTCAATCCTCAACAGAGAGGAGGACGCTATGCGTCTGGATAAACTTGCTGTAACTGCTCAAGAGGCATTTCAGGCCGCAATGAGCATCGCTGCGGATAATGATTCCGCAACTATAGACGGAATCCACCTGCTCAAGGCGCTGCTGGATTCTGGCGAAAACAACCTGTCTGCAATCATTAAGCGGGTAGGGGCGGACCCTGCACTGCTGAAGAAGAACGTGGATAGGACCGTGGAAAACGGCGCTCGGGTCACCGGAGGCGTGACGGGGATGTCCATTCCCACCAACCAGCTGATGACCGATATAGACAACGCGGTCAAGATCGCGGAGAAGATGGGAGACAGTTATGCCACCAGCGAGCATCTGCTGATCTCCCTTGCAGAGGACAAGGGCAGTGCGGGCAAGGTGCTCAATAGTGCCGGAGT
>JAQXQN010000204.1 GCA_029101185.1 Eggerthellales bacterium
TGGTGTCGAAGCGTGCGCTCATGGGGGAATTATACGGCTCGGAAGGGGTTTTGGGTGAGGGCGCTGCGGCTTTTGCTCTAGGACAATTCACTGTCATATTATGACAATCAGCTCACATAATTGGTAACGATGCAGAAGGAAGTGTTAACCGTATGCAAATAACCTGGTAAAAGCTATCTATCAGATAGGATAATCGCAGCAGCCGCTGTTGCTTGACTGTCATAGAAAATACATGAAACAATTAATGTATAGTCCAAGAACCTTGGACCATACATCCATAGGGAGGCCCGGCATGTTGTGCTGCCGGGCAAGGAAAGGGGGGAGTAATGACTACTTCCGTATCAAGGCGCAGCTTCCTGAAGTGGGGTGCAGTCGCAGGAGCGGCGGGGGCCGTTGGACTGACGGCTTGCTCACAGGGAACGGATGCGCCAGAGGGGCAGACCGGCTCTGAGGTCACTCCTGTTGAAACCCTGGTGGAAAACGGCCAGTGGCTCACGGGAGCCTGTATGAACAATTGCAGTTGTGGTTCTTCCCGCTGCCTGCTGAAGGTGTACGTGGAGGACGGCGTGCCGTTGAAGATTCGCACAGATGAGAACGATGAGGACACGTGGGAGAAGGCCCAGCGTCGCGCTTGCCCCCGAGGTCGTGCACGCATTTCCGACATCACCTCGCCTGCTCGCATCAAGTACCCCATGAAGCGTAAGAATTGGAGTCCTGACAACCCCAACGGAGAGTTGCGCGGCGTGGATGAGTGGGAGCGCATCTCTTGGGATGAGGCTCTTGACATTGTGGCCGAGCAAATCAAGAAGGCCATGGCCGCCAATGGGACCCACTCCATCCTTTCCGTCAGCTACGCCGATATCGGAGACACCTATTACGATCAGGTGGAGTCTCTGCTCAACGCCCTGGGCGGCGCCATGCATTCTGACTGGGGCACCGTGTCTTTGGGCTCTTGGCCTCTGCCTGAGCTGTTCATGACCGGTGGTCTGTTCTCTGCCCCTGACTACATCGGCTGCGGCAACGCGGACCTGCATGTGCACTTCGGTAATAACTGGGTGGCCAACAAGTCCGGCAACACTCCCCACTACATGGACTACGCTAAGCAGCAAGGCGGCAAATACATCATTATTGATCCTTGGCTGAATCAGACTGCTCAGACCCTGGCGGACGAGTGGATCCCCGTCCTGCCTGGCGGCGATACTGCCCTGACCTTGGGCGTGTGCTACCACCAGATCACCAACGGCCTGTATGATCAGGAGTTCCTGGACACCTACTGCTCCGGTTTTGATGCGGACCACATGCCTGAGGGAGCCCCCAAGGAGGACAACTTCAAGGACTACGTCCTGGGCACCTACGACGGCGTGCCTAAGACCCCCGAGTGGGCCTCCTCCATCTGTGGCACCCCTGCGGAGATGATCATCCACCTGGCCGAGGAGATTGGCAACGCCAAGAACGTGGACTTCTTTGGTGGCCAGTCCACCACCAAGCATCCTGGCGGTGAGATGTTCGGCCAAGCCTTTATCACCCTGGCCCTGATGCACGGCGGTATCGGAAAGCCTGGCAATTATCTCTCTTGGACCGGCTACAAGGAGGGCATGGGTGGCGTTCCTCTGGTCATGGCGGGCGATACCTCCGATGGCTTCGGCCTGAACCCCGGCAACCCCCTCAAGCCCGTCCCTATTGTTACCCAGGTCAACCTGGCTGCTATTGAGGATTGGGACGCATGGGACCAGCTGGAGTACTCCGAGCAGTGGCAGTCCGTCCTTGACGGCGAGTACGGCCGTGACGGATGGCCCGGCGGCAAGAAGAAGATCGACGTGAAGATGATCTACGCCGGCGGCTATGAGAACATGCTCAATTCCGCCCCCAACGCCAACGCGGGCATTAAGGCATTCCGCAAGGTGGACTTCGTCTGGGGCTGCAACCCTTACTTTGACGCCTCCCGTCAGTACGCGGACGTGGTTATGCCCATCCAGACCTGGTGGGAGGACTCCCACAACTACGCGTGGCACAATAACTGTGACACGGTGTTTTGGGCGGATAAGATTATCGACCCCGTGGGCGAGTCCTGGACCGAGGCTCAGGTGGCTGAGGCCCTGGCCGAGCGCCTGGGCCTTGACCCTAAGGCGGTCAACACCATGACCGAGGCGGAGCGCCAGTACATCTCCCTGGCCGGCGCCGTGGAGCTGGACGATTACGCCACCATGTCCTACAAGCCCATCTTCACCATCACCCAGGAGGACATCGATGCCATGGGTGCTTCCCATGTGGGCACTCCCCAGGAGGGCAAGATGACCCTGGCCGAGTTCAAGGAGAAGGGCCTCTACAAGTTCAACCACGAGTCCTGCGCGAACATCACCAGCGTTCCCTTCGCCGCCTTCATTGAGGACCCGGTGAATAACCCCCTGGCCA
>JAQXQN010000205.1 GCA_029101185.1 Eggerthellales bacterium
TCCACATTATACGCATGCCCCCTAGCGGCTAGCCGCGGGGTCGCCACGATGTCGCCAGATGCCGACAGATGACGCCGGATCCAGCCCGACGCAACGTCTCAGGCAAGATTCTCCAGACGGGACGCCCCAAACATGGTATTCCGAGGCAGCGTTCTCGCCCAAAGTCTTCTGCTTGCCAGCAGGTGGAGTGAATAATCCCCCAGTAAAAGAACCAGACATATGCCTGGTTTCTGAACTGGGGGATTTGCAAATGGCGAAATGTCCTGCCCCGCGGGCGCTTGCCCGGCCCCGCGGGAGCCCGCCTCGCCCGTGGACGTTTTCGACGATTGGGAGTGCAAACGGGGTCGCCGTGGACGTTTTCGACGATTGGGAGTGCAAATCGGGGCCCCGAATGGACGTTTCAGACGATTGGGAGATCAAAATGCATGAAAGAAACGATTGGGAGACGGAAAACGTCTCCCAATCGTTCGAAACGTCCACGAGGCCCACCAAATGACTCCCAATCGTGCAAAACGTCCACGTCCGGAAGCCCGGGCCATCACCGATTGCGAGGTTTGAACGGCCCCTAGTCAGGACGGTTCAATCTGACGGCAATCGGACACATTCTGATTCTGCAACAGCACAGATTTTGGTCAAAAACCGCACCTGGTGCCATCCAGCTCGCTACTTCCAACCATCAAATGCGCTGCTTCCGTCCATCACGCGCGCTTCTTCCAGGCATCAAGCGCTACTCTCCGTCACCCGCAGGTCCCGTAGACACCGTCAGGGTGATCTTGGTGGTGGGCACCAGGGTGCCAGACGCGCTCTGGCGCATAACCTTGCCTTCGGCGGCTACATCGCTAGATTCGTAGACAATTTCCAGGTTCTTGAAGCCAGCTTCATTCATAGCCTGGACCGCTTCGTCCTCATCAAGACCAACCACCGCGGGGACATCCGTGGGGATAGTGTCCGGGTCCTTGCCCTTCGACACAGTTAGATGAATGGTGGTTCCCTTGTCGGCATTTCCGCCGCGGGGGTTCTGTTCCATGACGATGCCCTCTTCCACCGTGTCGCTGTACTTGGACTCGTCAATCACTACCTCAAATCCTGCCTGCTGCAGGGTGATCTGGGCCTCGTTTTGGTTCCAACCCACCACGTCGGTGACCTCAACCTGCTCGGTGCCCAAGCTGATCCAGTACTTTACGCTCGATCCCTCATCGAGCTCCTTGCCCGCCTCGGGCTCCTGTTTGCACACCAGGTCCTCATCAACATCGGAGTACTCGTTGCCGGCATACTGAGGCACCAGGCCAGCAGCCCGAATCGCCTCCTCGGCCTGCTCGGCATTCATACCCTCCAAGCTTGGGACCTGGCCTTTCGCGATACCCAGAGACACCACGATATCCACCTTGGAGCCCTCTTCGAGCTCCGTGCCCGCCTCGGGGTTGGTGCGAATGACCCGGCCCGCTACGGTGGTGGCGTCATGCTCCTCTGTCACTTCGCCAACCACATAGCCGGCGGACTCGATGGCCTCCTGGGCAGCCTCGACGGACTTACCTGAGACATCGGGCACCGCGGGCACCTTCGCGGTCATATTGGTGAACAGCAGCACCGCGCCGGCTGCAATGGCTACTAGGGCAAGCAGCCCCGCGATTACGCCGAGGACTCGCTTGGTACGCCGGCCAGGAGCGGCATTGTACTCGGAAGTGGTATGGAAGGAGGTGGTGGTGGGCACGTCGCCGGAGATGGGAGCCATGACCGCAGTACCGCCGGCCACACCGTTCATCCCCGTGGCGGGATTGCCGATAACCTGAGTACGGACCCCTCCTGCACCCAGGTTGGACACAGGGCGTCCCACCAGGTATTCGTCGAGGGCCTGCTTCATCTCGCGGGCGGTCTGGAACCGGTCCAGAGGGTTTTTAGCCATGGCTTTCATAATGATGGCCTCAAGGTCCGGCGCGATGTTGGGCAACAGGTAGCTGGGAGGAACTGGGTCCTCACTCACCTGCTTCATGGCAACGGACACGGCGTCGGGACCGTCAAAGGGCAGCTTGCCGGTGACCGCCTCGTACAGAACACAACCCAGCGAATACAGATCGGAGGTGCCGGAAAGCTCCTTACCCTGGGCCTGTTCAGGGGAAATGTAATGAGCGGTGCCCAGCACGGCGGAGGTCTTCTGGCTGGTGGAGTTCTTGGCCCGGGCAATACCAAAGTCCATGACCTTCACGTTTCCATCGGGCTGCACCATGATGTTCTGGGGTTTGATGTCCCGGTGCATGATGTCCTGGCCGTGGGCGGCGGACAGAGCGGCGCACACCTGGGACCCAATCTCGGCCACTTTGCGCTGGTTGATGGCGCCCCGCTGATTGATGGCGCTCTTCAGGTCCGTGCCCCGGACGTACTCCATGGCAATGAAGTAGGTACCCTCGTCACAGCCCCAGTCGTACACGTTGACGATGTAGGGGTTCTGCAGGTTGGCGGCGCTGGCCGCCTCGTGCTTGAACCGGGTGGTGAACTCTGGGTCGGCGGCGTACTGTGGCAGCATCACCTTGACCGCAAGAATCCGGCCGAGCACCATGTCCTGGGCTTTGTAAACTTCAGCCATACCGCCCACGCCGATGCGCTCGGTAATGCGGTACCTGCCGTTGAGCACCCTACCAATCACGTTGTTCTCCTTCACTCCTGCGCCAAAAACGCGCGTCTTCCATCCTATATCGAAACTCCCGCGGCCCCTCCTGAAAAATCCTGGCCGCGGCATCGGTCACCCAAGAATTACATCAGCATGCCAAAGCGCCCCGGCCGCAGCATGTCGAAGCGCCCTGGCCACAACGTCCAGGCCAGCCGCCGACGGCATTCGCCCGCGGCGGCTTGGCGCCAAATCCGTGCCCTGGCCGTCACCTGTCTCATAACAGCCCCTCTTCCTGCAGTGCCGCCACCAGCACCTGCTGGGCGCGGGAGGATGCCAGGCCAGACTCGTCGGTACCCAACACGCCTTCCTCTATCACCACGGCCACCACAACCCGAGGGTTGTCCGCCGGGGCAAATCCAATAAACCAGCTGTCGTTATACTCCTTGTTGGTCTCGGCGGTTCCCGTCTTGCCCGCCACCGAAACGCCGCTGATGGCGGCGGGGGCGCCAGTGCCGTTGTCCACCACGCCCACCATCATCTCCGTGATGGCATTGGCGGTATCGGCGGACATGGGGGTGGAATACACCTGGGGCGACGCCTCAAAGGACCGCACACCCTGCGCATTGTAGACGGCCTGAACAAAGTAGGGCTGCATCAGCTTTCCGTCGTTGGCGATTGCCGCCGCCACCATGGCCATCTGCATGGCCGTGGCCTGAGGCCCAGCGGGGCTTGCATGCTCGCCTACGGGCTGGCCGCAGGCGGCCCAGGCGGTTTCCCACACCGTCATCTCATCTGGATCAGGCATCAAGCTGGTATACAGGGGGATGTCCAGGGCAATTTCAGAATTGAATCCAAACTCCTGGGCGGTAAGCACCAGCAAGTCAGGACCCACATCCTCCGACAGGGCACCAAAGGCAGTGTTGGAGGAAACCGCCACCGCCTGCTCCACGGTAATGGTCCCGTAGTCGGTGCGGTTATGGTTGGTAACCTCCGCATTGCCGATCAGGGTAGACCCCGGGGCGTCCACCTGGGTATCCGCATCCGCCAGGCCATTTTCCAGCAGGGCGGTAAGCGTCACCATCTTGAAGGTGGAACCAGGGGCGTACAGCGCCTGGGTGGCGCGATTGACCAGGGCCCCCGAGCCAGAATCGTCAGTCATGGCGGCATCAAGGTCGTTGAGGTCATACCCCGGCGACGACGCGCAGGCAATCACTGCGCCGGTGCTCGGGTCAAGCACCACCACCGCACCGGAATACCCCTCAAGCACACTTTCCGCCGCAGCTTGCACGTTGGAATTTAAGGTGAGCACCACGTCGTTTCCAGCGGTGGACTTACCGGTCATGTAGTTAATCACGTCCGAGAAGCTAGCAAAATTTTGAGTTCCAGTAAGACTGTTGTTCATGGACGCTTCGATACCCGAATTGCCGTACACCTGAGAACTGTATCCCACCACATGCGCAGCAAAACTGCCCTGAGGATACACGCGCTCAAAGGTGCCATCCTCCTGCAGCTGGCTTTCCGCCAGTACCACCCCGTCGGAAGTGGAGATGCTGCCCCGCTCGATGGTGGACTGCCGATACATGGTGTGGTTGTTGCCCTCGTAGTTGCGGTAATCGTCGGCCTTGACCACCATCACATAGGTCAGGTTGGCAACCAGTATGGCGAAAAGAACCGCCAGCGCCAGCGCCGTATTGGTCAGCCGCTTGCCCAACGCCACGCGACCAAGGACGCTGGCCTCCGAAGCCACTGCCCGGGACCCGGCGGCCACTCCGGATCCGCGTGACCCATGAGCGCCGTGTGCGCCATGGGCGCCGTGGGCACCTCGGGGCCCGAAGCCGCCAGCCGCGACACCCGCGCCTGCACCCACCACAATGGGCGCCATGCGGCCGGTGCCGTCCACCATCTCGGTCTCAATGCCGGTGCCCTCGTCTCCGCAGCGCAACAGCAGGCCCAGACCGATAAAGGTTGCCAGCAGGGAGGATCCGCCCTGGGATATGAAGGGCAGGGTCAGACCGGTCAGGGGGATAAGCCTGGTCACTCCGCCAACGATAATAAAGGCCTGCAACACGATGGTGACGGTGACACCCACCGCCACAAAGGAGGACACGTCGGATTTTGCCCGTGCGGCGGTAGCAAACCCGCGGATGATCAGGGACAGGTACAGCAGCAGCACGCCGGCAGCGCCCAGCAGCCCGGACTCTTCGGCAATAGCAGCAAATATGAAGTCCGACTCCACCACGGGAATCTGGTACGCTAGGCCGTTGCCCACGCCCACCCCAAACAGGCCGCCGTCGGCAAGGGAGTAAATGGCCTGGACCAGCTGGTAGCCCGTGCCTTGGGCGTCGGCAAAGGGGTCAAGCCAGGTGGCCACGCGAATCTGCACGTGGCCGAAGAAGCTGTAGAGCACCACGCAGCCCAAAGCCGCCAGGGTAAAGCCCACCACCAGGTAGAACTTGCGGCCGCTTGCCACGTAGAGCATCACCAGGAACAGCACAAAGCACACCAGGGCGCTGCCCAGGTCCTTCTCAAAGACGACAATCACAAAGGACAGCCCCCACATGATCAGCAGAGGCAGCAAAGTGGCCAGGTCGGGAAGGCGGAAGCGTCCCAACCGCACCGTGAACACGGAGAGCATCTCCCGGTTTTCCGCCAGGTAGCCCGCAAAAAATATGATGATGCACAGCTTGGCAATCTCGCCGGGCTGGAAGCTAAAAGGCCCGATGGTAAGCCAGATACGGCTGCCCAGAACCTCGGTGCCCACCACCGGCAGCATGGGCGAAAGCAGCAGCACGATACCCACCAGCATGAAGGTATACTTGTAGCGCACCAGCCTATCCAAGTTCCTGACCAGCACCAACACCGCAATCATGGCAAAGATGGACAGGAGGAGCCACCCCACCTGGCGCATGGCCAGGTTTGGAGCCAGCCGAGTCACAAAGGCAATGCC
>JAQXQN010000206.1 GCA_029101185.1 Eggerthellales bacterium
CGCTCAGACGATCGGATTCGGACAGAGTGTACCTGTCGCCCGTGTACTCCTGATAGTTCCAGCCATTCCAGGTCCGATTAGACCGATAGTAAACGGTGCCCTGGTAGCCATCTTGGATCTCCGAATAGTTGCCGCGGGAGCCCTTCTTATACAGCTGGACATAGGAGCCCTGCACCAGGCCATAGGCTCCGGTGTCGCTCTTCACGTAAGTGGAAGTCTCCCTATCCATACTGCCCGAGGTATCGAGCACAACAATAACGTCAACGGGGGATGCCTCAGCGGAGCTTTGGGACTGTCCCGTGACGCTCAATGACATGGTATAGGTGCCATCTCCATTGTCCACAACGGTCTTGGAGGTGGCAGGAGGATTGGAAGCACCTTCCGAATCACCCGCATCAACGGCCATCGCAAGTCCAGGAACCAGGAACAGCGAGAGCATTAACGCTGTCACCAGGCTCATTACGTGTCTGCGCACCTTGGTGCCCTGAGTGGCGGATTGGGATGTCCACCCATCTAGAGCAGTTTGGAGCGCTCTTCCAAACCTTGACTCTTTCATGTCAGTCCCCTTCTATACTGCGGCACTATTGGCCTTTCCAATAGCCGCCGGGCCACCCAGAATCCTGTGGGTAGCCTAATCTTAATTAGTATATCAGTAACTGACTGATTAACTATATGTGGTATCTATAGAATGTTGAACGCACATTCTGCTAGGTGCATTTTTCACAATTTGACGGCTCCATGTGTCCCAGGTTTAGCAACTGTTCGCACCTCCGACCGCATGGCGTAAACCCCAGCCGAACTATTATCGAAACCGTTGCACCCCGTGAACCCTACCCGCGTCGTCAACAAAATACGCCGCAAGGATGGAGCCCTCCTGTCGAGCAAAATCCAAACCGGCCTTAAGACCCAAAGCCAGCAGGGTGGTGGAGAATCCCTCGGCGTCCATGGATTTGCAGGCGACCACGCTCACCCCCGCCACATCGGTCTCCACAGGAAAGCCGGTGCTCGGATCAAGAATGTGGTGGTACCGAACCCCGTCGCGGATGAACTGGCGCTCGTACACGCCGCTCGTCACCACGGACCCAGCACTCACGGAGACAGACCCCACCACCGCATTCGGGCCATCCTGCGCATACCTGGGATCGCGAATCCCCACCGACCAGGGGTTCCCCATAGGGTTGCAGCCGTGCGCCACCACATTACCCCCCAGGTTCACCACAAAGGAGCCAATGCCTGCCGCCAACAGGCCATCGGACAGGGCGTCAGCGATATAGCCCTTCGCGGTGCCTCCCACATCAAGGAAGGCCTGCGGATCTGCAAGTTTCGCCATGCACCGGCCGTCCTCAAGCCGCCGAAGCTTCACGTTTTCCCAGTTCACATGCGAAAGCGCCGCGTGGACCTGTTCTTTGTCGGGCACCGTGCCTGCATGGAAGTCCCACAGACGGGTCACCGCCCCCATGGTGATATCGAATCGTCCTTGGCTGCCCCTGCAGTAGCGCAGGGATTCCTCCAGGAGCCGATAGGTGTCCAGGCACACCTCCACCTCGGTGCCGGCATTGCGGTTTATGGTGGAAATGTCCGAGTGAGGCAGAGTGCGGCTAAAGGCTCGCTCAAAGTGTCGGCAAGCGTCCCGAGCTTCCTCGAAGGCCCTGCGAATGATTGCGGGATTCGCAGACGCGCTTGGATCAGCAGTATGGGCATCGGGGGCGGCGGCCGCACTTGGACCAGCGGCATGGTCTCCGGGCGCGTCGGCATGGTCTCCGGGCGCGTCGGCATACGGAGCCATAAGGGAAATCACCGTGTTGAAGGCAAAAAAGGACGCCGTCGCCAGACGCCGCTGGGGGTCAGCGGAAAAGGTGAACTCCTCCTGCAGCGGAATGACGTCGAGGCGCACAGGAGCGTGGGATGTTGAGTGCGTGTTCATGAGGGCGAGTATATCAGTCATGGATAACCTTCTTTGCGGCGTCGCCCTTCATGCACCTATCATGGTGCGCTATGATAGCGCCACACGACAGCGTATGGCGCGATAACAGGCAGCACGCCAATCTGCAGCAAGCCAAATTGATCAAGGGAGGACCTGGTGACCCGCATCTTTGACACCATTGCCCTGGGAGTTGCGCTGGCCTTCTATTGGAGCCTGTTTGCCCTGTTCCTCTTCCCGGATGACCTGTTATCTGGACTGCCTGTCCTCTACAGCGAATCCCTCTTTGACGTCATTTTCATAGCCGTGGCCGCCGTGGTTGTAGCGGCATTCCTAATCATGGGAGGCCGATTCCCCCGAATTGTCGGCAGCCGGCCTCAGATTCTTGCGGCATTGTTTGGCCTCATGCTGGCAACGGTGATTGGGCCTCTTCTATACCTGGCCGCCGGCAGTCCCGTGCCTGTACTGTTCGGCTGGGTCTTTCCTGTAGTGCTGCCGGCCTACTCCCTCTGCCTCTCCATTGAACTGGCAATGCGTATGGCGAAGCGTCCCGCCTCCCAGCGGATGTTCCTGACCGCGGCGTCCCTGCTGGCATCCTTCATTCTGGGCAGTCTGCTGCCCCGGCTGGAGAATCTTGTTGGTTTGACCATCACAGACTCCAGCTACGGCATGCTGTTGATTTCCGGATTCATTGTGCTTGCATTCCTAAGGGATCCCGCCGAGGCTGATAGCAACAGCGAGGACGCTTCCGAGGGTGTTTTGGCCGCGGCGGCGTTGTCAACTCTGGGCGCTTCGCCAAGCAACACCTTGCAGGAGTCCTCCCTGCACCGCCGCGCCACACGAGGCCCCTCCCCCTCCATAATTCTCATGGCCGCTCTGTTCTTCTTTCTAATGGGAGGCGCCTTCATTCTTGGCGCCCATTCGTCCTCCGTAGGCGGCCTATGGCTTGCCGAAGACTGGATTCACAACGCTTTGGGAGCCCTTCTGTATCTGCTGTTTTGCCTAGGGGCTGTAGTGGTGTTGCGGCTGGAGGACCAAAATGATGTGGCGGGGGGCGCTTCGACGAAAAATGCTACGGCAGAGGGCGCTATCGCAAGGCACCCTTGGCTGACAGCCCGAAGAATCCTGACGGCTCTGAGAGGGCCGTACCCTTGGATTCTGTTCTTTTTCATCTGCCTGGGAGTGATGTTTCTGAGCATCCTGTTCTACCCCGCGTCGAGCGGCCTGTGTAAAGAACTCGTCCTGCCCATGCGGCTCCTGGCCATGGTGCTGCTGTGGACCTGCGCGGTGTCCGCCGCCGTGGAGTACGGACGGTCCACCGCGTGGGCGTTGGTCGTGGCGGCGGTGTCCATGATACAGATCTCGAACTTCCTGATAGAATGGATTGCCAATCTAGCTCAGTCCATGGACGGCTTTGACCTGATACTTCGGGGTATGCTGCTGCTAGTGTCCCTGGCGCTTATGGCCTGCATGGTGCTATGGCTCATAACCATTCAGCGAGACAAACTCCAGGCCGCCGTGGATGACGGGCAGGCCTGGCGACTTGGGCCGGACGTTATGTTCGAACCAGGCGCTAGCGTTGACGCTGGCGCCAGTGTTGTCGATGCGTCCCAGTTCATGGCAGCAACTTACGGGCTCTCAGAGCGCGAGACCCAGGTCATGGCCCTCATAGCCCAGGGCAACACCCAGAAGAAAATAGCCCAGACCCTGTGTATCTCCATGAGCAGTGTGCAGACCCACGCGAAAAGCCTGTATAGGAAGCTGGATATTCACTCAAAGCAGGAGCTGGTGGACCTGGTTGCCGATTGTCAAAGTATTCGGCAAAGTCGCTAACCACATAGCTCCAAGACAGCTCGTGCATAAATGAGAGCGGCCCCCACGAATGGGGGCCGCTGAAGTCACGGGGCCGGACGCTTCGTCAGGGCCGGACGCCTCACCAGAGCTGAAAGGCCTATCGGGTAAACCTACCAGACGGCGATTTCCGTAGCGCACATAGGATCGTTCCAACCAAAGGGCGCTTCGTCGGTCTCCACATACACGTCCGACAGGTCAGCAAAGGACGAGGGGTTCTTAGGCGTGCTGCCGCCAGTCAGGGCATGGATGACCGTGTAGCGGCCCGAGGTAAACATGCTGGAATTGGAGAAACCGCCGGGCATATTCCAGTTGATGCCGCCGCAGGGCTGACCAGCCTGGACGCCCGCCGCGTACAGATGGGGAATGGGGTTGCGGTCGTTGTCGATGACCTGGTAGTTTCCATCAACCTGGATACCAGCATTGATAGCAGAGCAGCCCACGTCGCCGATGATGGCAAAATAGGGCGGGGTGTCAATTGCCACCAGGTAATCAGGATCCACGCCAAAGTCCTCATCAGAGCCGTTGGCGCAGAACTCGTTGTAGCGCTTGATCTCATCAATGGCGGCGAGGGGCATGCCGGCCTTCTCGCACAGCTCCTCAAGGGTGTCGGCCTGGACGCAGGACTCGGGATCCATCCACGCGGAGCCCTGGCCCACAAACACGCAAGGCGGCACAGGGATGCTGGACTTGTAGGAGCCATCCATCTTGGAGTCGAAGACGCGCCAGTGAAGGCCCCTGTCCTCAGGATTGAAGGTGTAGCCCATAGGAATGTTCAAGCTAGACATGGGGACGGTCTCGTTGCAGAACCGCTTGCCATCAGGACCGATGGCCAGGAACTGGTAAAACATGAGCGGGCCGATATAGTTGGTGTGAATCTGCCGTGCGTGGCCCAGGGGCGTCATGCGTCCTCCGGCCAGGATGCCCAGGATGTGACCGTCGCCGGTATGGTTGACCAGGCACAAGGGGAACAGGTTCACTTCGCGGATGTTGCGGTCCACCATAGAGGTGTTGTTCATGTAATCACCGGCAGCCAGGATCACGCCCTTGTTGGCATTGAGCTTCACGTAGGTGCCGTCCTCCCGCTTGCCAATGGCGCCAGTAACAGTGCCGTCCTCCGCCTGAACCAGCTGCACGCAAGGGGTGCTGTAGTAGAAGGTAGCGCCTTCCCTCTCAGCACGAGCCGCCAGTGCGGTCATCAGTTCATTGTTGGATGCCTGAGTCACATCGCACACCGCCGCGATGTCGTTTCCATAGCGAATGGTGCTGTCCGTCTTATACTCTATCGGCTCGATGCCCTCTTCACGCCCACGCTTGACCACCCAGGTCACCGTCTCCTCGGAGTGATCCACGTAGAACTGGAAGAGGGTGGTGTCCATGCGCCAGTCGCTGAGCTTGGCCCACTGGGAGCGCCAGCGCAAAATACCCGCAGGAGTGGACTTGTCCTTGAGCACGAAAGACGCACCGTTGCCGTTGGCGGAAACTGCAGGCTCCTTTTGCAGACAGGCCACCGAGGCCCCTTCCTCCACCGCGGTGAGCACCGCCGGAACGCCTGAACAGCCCGCTCCTACCACCACGATATCGTAGGTGGCCTCCTCCGCGAACTCGGTGATGGGATCGAGCTCCACCACGGAGTACTGGAAGTCCTCCATCCGCAAGTCTGCAGGCAAGTCTGGCGTAGCACCTTGCTCAGGGGCAGAGGCGGCCGGTTTGCCCGCACAGCCCGTAAGCCCAGCGCCAGCTGCGGCGGTTGCCGCAACAACGCCGGCAGCAGCCGCGCCACCGATAAAACTACGACGATCAATAGGTTTCATGGAATCTCCTTTCTCCCTATTGGGGGTTTCTCCTTTCACCCAGTTGCTGTGGATCGTCATCCCCGCAGCAACTTCACAAACCAATCATGACGAACCTCCCCCCTAAGCGCTTCCCGTAAAAACCGTATATTTCGTCCGCATCGGGCTCTACGTGTTCCCAAGAAATATGTGAAGGAGGCTTTGAACTGCGAAAACACTTGCATTTTCGATGACGCCTCCGCGGTAACAACCCTAAGGGGCGGTGCTGCGGCGACACCAAGTACAACCGGGCACGAGAAAAACGCCGTGGGGACGCAATGCATCGCGCAAACATGAAGGGGGCCTCGGGCCCCCTTCCTTTATCACTATTGCGGAGTAGATCGCGAGCATTGCCCACTTACGCATACAAGGATTTTGTCACTATCCCCCACAGGGAATCCAGGTCCACAACCCCATGCCTAAGCATCACGTCTCCCACGCCAAAGACAATCACAGATAGATAGGCTGCCATGGCCTTTGGGTCTGTAGCCTCATCAATAGCACCCAGTTCAATACCCCTGCGCACGATTTGCTCAAGATTGCCCAGCATCTTCACATTATTCTCAGCCACTCGCTGACGCAGAGCAGGAAGCTCCGTGGACACCGACTCCGATGCCGCAACAAACCTCAACCGCTCGTCGTCACCGCGAAGACCGCTGGCAATACCCCTAAAATAGATTTCCAACTCCCGCTTAAAAGTCGCTTCGTCATCCGCGCCAATCACCGCCGACGGATCCGTCATAGTGCCGCTCTCCACACTGTCGTACACCTCAATAAACAGGTCCTCTTTAGAGGCGAAGTGGTAATACAGTGCAGGTCGGGTAATCCCCAGTTCATTGGCGATAGATTGCAGCGATGTCTTGGAATACCCGTTCTTCGCAAAGGCCGAATACGCCAAATCAATAATCCTGTCCCGGGTTTGCTGATCTTGATCCGGATTCTTCACGGGCCGAGGGCACATAGAAAGTCTCCTTCGTTCAGTCAGAGTCGCGCTGGATCTCACGACCCATTAAGTAGACCCTCATTCGTCCGTCTTTGGGTTGGATTCGCAGCGAATAATTCGCAAATTACTTACGGATAGTATTGTAACACAGTATTGCGCAACCTGCGCACAGATGTTAACCTACAGTAAGTAAGTATAACTGCCCTGATCAAGATGACGAAGTGAACCTGGCCGAAAACCCCCTGACCACATGATGTTTTCAACCAAGCTCATTCCGCACAGCAGGCTTAAGGCGAACGCCGATAGCGCAAACGCATGGCGACATGAATCCCACGCCTGAAATCCGCACCCTATCGAGGCAGGGCACGAACGGAGAGGGGTTGCACATGGAGGCAAGTCTCAAGACCGGCGGCAAAATACATTACGCCTGGGTGGTGATGGTGGCATTCGGGTTAGTGATGTGCGGCTCCATCGGCTCTCTCACCGTGCTTGCAGGACTGTTCTTCTACCCTGTCTCCACCGAGTTAGGCTGCGATTTCTCAACCCTGACCCTGTACATGACCATCAGCTTGGTGGTGCTTGCCCTATCCATGCCCCTTGTGGGCAACCTGCTCACCAAAGTAAAAATCCAGCATATCCTCACTGTGGCGGGCATTCTTGAGGTGGGCAGCCTTGTGGCCATGTCCATGCTCACCCAACCCTGGATGTGGTACATCGTGGGTGCCATCTCCGGATTCGGCCTGGCGGCAACCTCCACTGTCACTATCACCCCCACCATTGGCAACTGGTTCCACAAGAAGACCGGCTTCGCCATCGGCATGGTATGGGCAATCCAGAGCATCTACGACGCCGCTGTCAGCCCCATTCTCAATAACGTAATCATGACCTACGGGTGGCGTACGGGCTACCTGGTACTCGCGGCCATCTCCGCTCTGCTTCTCTTCCCCAGCGCCATCTTTCTGATAAGGTACCGCCCCCAGGAGAAGGGCATGCTCCCCTACGGCTATGACCCTCAGGTTGCTCGGGCACAAGCCACCGCCAGCCTTAGCGCAGGCGTGCCCTGGGAGGTGGCCATCAAATCGCTTCCCTTCTTTCTGTGCGTCTTCCTGGTGATGCTGTGCCAAATGACCGCCTGCATGAACCAGGTCTTTCCCACATACGCCGAGGTCGTAGGCCTAGGGGCCGCCGTAGGAAGCCTCATGGTCTCCGCGGCGAGCATCTGCGACGTCTTCCTCAACCCTATGGCCGGCGCCACCAGCGACAAATTCGGCATTACCAAATCCATGATCCTATGGACGGCCATCACCATGGTCTCCTTCGTTATCCTTTTCCTTGGCATGGGCTCGCCTGTACTCTCCTGCATCGGCGCAGGCATCAACGATGCCATGTACGCAATCTGCGGCGTGGGTTACTCTGTCTTTGCTTTGACCCTCTTCGGCATGCGTGACTTTGAGAAAATCTACTCCCGCATGGCCAGCGTAGGCTGCCTGGTGGCAAGTCTGGGCGTTCCCCTGATGATGTTCATCTACGAATCCACTGGCGCATTCCAAAACGTATTCATCTTCTGCTTCCTGGTAGACGCGGTAATAATCGCCCTGGTACTCCTGGCAGCAAAGACCAGCAAGAACCTGCAGTGGGTGGATGACGAAGCGTGCGCTCCCGCAGCAGAAGACCATGCGGAAGACATTCGGTAAAGCCCAGGATATACAGCCATAAACTTACTAGTCGTAAATTAACCACTTGACCCCCTCTTGGGGAGGCCGTATACTTTCGATGCGAGAATTTTACTTACTGTAAGTAAGTGAAAGCAAGTAATACCATCGGGACACGCGCAACCTGTAAAGCCACCCGCAAAGCAGGCGGCGCGGAGAAAGAGAAAGAGGTGCACAGTGGACATCAGCAAGTTCCGCTACCCCGGCGAGTTCGAGCCCCAGTCCGACGTCTTCATCAACTGGCTGCCCGGTGAGGGCGTCTACGGTGACGGCGCCCGCCAAGTCCTGACTGACGTGATCAAGGCCCTGCTAGGCCATGTCAACGTCCATGTAAACTGCCCCTGCGGTATCACCATCGAAGAGGCCAAAGCCACCCTGTCTGCTGCCGGTCTCGACGTCACCGACCCCGTGGTCGACGGCGTGCGAAATGTCAGCGTAGAGAACCAGGACAAATTCAGCCCCTACATTCGCTTCCACTCCTTCGACGACTGGAGCGTGTCCATCCGCGACAACGGACCCAACATCATGGTGGACGACCAGGGCCACTTCCTGGGCGTGAACCCCAACTGGAGCAACTACTCCAACAACGACAAGCATGAGGATGCCCAGCAGGTCTCCCGTCGTGCCGGTGTCCACATGGCGGTTGAACTGGGCGTGTACGACTTCATCAGCTCCGACATGGTCTCCGAAGGCGGCAACCGCGAGTTCAACGGCAAGGGCGTGCTCATTGCCGTGCAGGACACCGAGTGCCGCAAGCGCAATCCCGAGTACACCGTGGAAGAGATCGAGGCCGAATACAAGCGTATCTGGAACCTGGAGAAGATCATCTGGATCCCTCAGCCCCTCTGGGAGGATGACCAGGTCCTCAACGGACCCATGGACACCCTTGAGGACGGCACCCTGGTATGGCCTTCCTCCTTCGCCGCCCATGCCGACGAGTATTGCCGCTTCGTCAGCGAGGACACCATCATCCTTGCCGAAGTGACCGATGAAGAAGCGGCAGAAAACCCCATCAACGCCGAGAACAAACGCCGCATTGATGCTGCCTACGAGATCCTCAAGAACGAGACCCTGCCTGACGGACGCCCCCTGAACATCATCCGCATCCCCTCCCCCGCCCACAAGTACGTCCGAGCTGACCAGAACGACCCCATGGTCCAGGGCTGGAAGCAGTTCTTCGACGAGAACGGCGGCAAGGCATGGGACGGAACCCCCTGGCCCGAGGGGGACTGGTGCCAACTGGTTGCTTGCAGCTACGGCAACTTCCTAGTCTGCAACGACGTGGTTGTCGGCCAGCGCTACTGGCACGAGGGCGACGATCCTGTGGTCAAGGAGAAGGACGAGCAAGCCAAGGCCGTGCTCCAGAAGTGCTTCCCCGACCGCGAGGTGATCATGGTGGACTCCTACTACCTGAACCTCTACGGCGGCGGTGTGCACTGCTGGACCAAGAACGTGCTGGTTTAGCGAAGCGTCCTGATACGACGAACTTTCCTAGCTGGAACCGGCCAAAAGGCGTACCGCGAAAACCAAACTGGCCCCTGAATGCATCACACATGTGAAAGCAAATAATCCGAAATCAAAAGCCCCATCAACAGAAAGGAAACAGACATGCGCAACAACTTCGTTGGCAAAGACATCATCAACATCCGGGACATGACCCCGGATGACCTGCAGTACCTGCTGGATTTGGCCTTCACCCTAAAAAACGAAAAGCGAGCCGGCGTTGATCAGCGCAGGTTCGTGAACAAGAACATCGTGGTTCACTTCGCCTGGGAATCCACCCGTACCCGCTGCGCCTTTGAGACCTCCGCACATGATTTGGGCCTGGGCTTCACCTATCTGTCCAACTCCCACTTCGGTTACAAGGAGACCGTGAAGGACTCCATCCGTGTGTTCAACGCCATGTACGACGCCATCGTCATCCGCGCCCAGGGCGACGAGCAGTACGTCCGCGACATCGCCGAGATTGCCGAGATCCCCGTCATCTCCGCCGTCACCGAGGGTGACCATCCCACCCAGATGCTGGCCGACGCCATGACCATGCAGGAGATCTGGGGCGGACGCGCCGCCTGCAAGGGAAAGAAGATGGCCTTCGTTGGCAACGGTGCCACCACCGCC
>JAQXQN010000207.1 GCA_029101185.1 Eggerthellales bacterium
CGTGGGGGGATGGATGGCCTGTGCCCAATGCTCCAGCAGCGGATTCATGCCAAAGCTAGAAGCCAGGGAAGCAACGGTGCCATCCGCATTCAGGTAATGCTCAGGGGTAGGAGCAAAGGGCGCGTTTGCAGAAGAGAACACCAACACGCCCTGGAAGGCCAAAAGCACCACATTCATGACCAGCAGGGCAATCTGGTCCATATCCTCACAGCCGCGAATGACCCTCCGGGCAATAAAGGCGTTAAAGAGGGTGATGAGCCAAGCCCAGAACAGCAAAGACCCAGCCCTGCCTGCCCACAGGCCACTTACGCGATAGAGAATACCCATCAGCCCTGTGCCGTTGGAGTGCTCCTCAAGCACGTAGTAAATAGAGTAATCCCCGATCAGGAAACACACCACCAAGATTAGACAGCATACTGTAAGCAAGGCGAAATTGGCCAGCGCAGTCCAAGCGGCAACCCGCGCAACTGCACCCTTTCGCCCACCAAGGGGCTTCACCCACAGGGCAGCCACACCGCACAGCAAAGATGCCACGCAGGAGACAAAAGCCAGTGTCATGCAGACAGATCCAAACAGGTACATATCAGCTTCCTACCCCTCGATTGCCACATCGGTGGCTGCAAAACTGCCGTCGGCAGACAGAGACCCGGTAACCACCACCACAGTGCCATCGGTGATTCCCTCGGAAAGGGCCCCGTCAAAACGTACAGGAATGGTGACGGAAGCACCCTCGGTGTCCGCAACCACAAACCGCACGTCCCCTGATCCTGCGGCAGTCAGGGTCCCTTCCACCACCGGTCCGGTTATCCGCACCGCGATATCAATGATCTCCTCCCCGTAGGCCAACAAGGCAGAAGCGCTCAAGGCGTCCGTCCCCGACTCGTACTTGGAGGGGCACTTGGTCACCAACTCCGTGCATTGAAGCACCCCCGAGCCGTCAAGCCTTCCGGTGCAGATGGCGGTAACGCCATTGCCAAAAGTAGAGCTGGCCGATCCCGCATAGCTGACATGGAGTGTCACATTGGGATCGCCCTCAGGGTCAACGATGTCAAAGGTGAGCACCCCGTCGTTGGTGGCAAATGAGTTGTCCACCACATTGCCGGACACCTGAATCTTAGCATCCCCCAGATCGCCGCCTACAGCATCGGCCACGGTCACATTGCGTGCGGCGGACTTTCCACCCACCACAGCAAGCAGCAGCACTACCACAATCACGATGATGCCGGAGACCACCATAAGCCTGCGCTTCATCTTCGAGTTCATGACGAGACCCTACCTCCTCTACCTTGTAAAGTCCTGTTCTTTCTTGGCGAAGCGTACCTTGCTCCCCACAGCATGGGAGCAAAGCCCGCCGCGCCTAGTGATTCATGGCACACTATAAAACAAAGCCACCCGCCAAATTGGCGGGTGGCTTGCGTTTCACAGACGCCAGGGGAAATACGCCGATTGTGGTACTCCCCCGTTACTACAGCGTTCCATACAATGCTGACCAGGCAATCTATGCCAGGGTGGCCAGCTTGTTGGCCTCGGCGACGGTCAGCCAGCCATCAGGCAGCGGAGAGTCGGCGTGGCAGGAAGAGCAGTAGTTGACAGACTGAGAGTGAGCCTTGTGGCACTCGGAGCAGGCGACCTTGGAATGCTGCTCAACGTGGGGATTACGGGTGTAATCGGAAGTCAGAGCAATCAGGTCATCGCGAGTCATAACGGAGCCGTCAGCGTTCTCGTGGCAGCCGGACTTCAGGCAGAAAGCCTCATCGTCAACGCCGCTGGCCTCGGTCAGCTGGGACAAGTCACGGGTCTCAAGAACAGCCTGGCCGTTGGCATTGGTGCCAGCAATCACGTAGCTGCCGGAAATCCAGTGCATACCCTCGGTGATCTGCTCGGAGAGGGTGGGCACATGGCAAGCCAGGCAGTCAACCTCGCCATCGGTAATCTGACCGTGATTGTAGGCCGTCATAGCAGCCTTGCCCTCTTCGGTCATCTCATTGCCGTACTTGTCATAGGTGCCGTCTACGTAGGTCTCCACGTAGGCGTCCATGGGGGTGTGGCAGATGGCGTTGCAGAACGTGGGCTGCTCATGCCAAACAAAGAAACCAGCACCTGCTGCGACGATAACCACGGCAACAACGCCCAGGATGATAGGGAGCTTCTTGCCCTTCTTCTTAGGGGCAGCCTGAGCATCCTCGACCTTGATCTCTTCAGCCATGGATACCTCCTTTCAAAAGAATCAGTGTACTTACTTCTTTGTATATTGCTGACGGCTTGGAGAGGCATGCCTTACGCATAACCCGTCGGCAAAATACTTGGGACACTCTAGCACACCGTACAATACTTACCGTTAGAAACTACAACAATCAGCGTATATTACGGCATTTGTGGTCATATTATGATGGTAATCGGTCCATTCCCCCAGACTTGTTTGCAATTGCATATTGACAACCGTCTCGAATCTGACAAAATGAAATATCGCGCCTGGGGATGTAGCTCAGCTGGGAGAGCACCACGTTCGCAACGTGGGGGTCGGGGGTTCGAGCCCCCTCATCTCCACCAGGACATTCAAGCCGGAGGTTTTCCTTCGGCTTTTTCTTTTCAAGCCCACAGGCACCACGTATCGTCGCCCTCTATGACACAACAAAAGCCAACGCACACCAAAAAACACCTACGCATAACGCAACAGAGCCACCTGAAGGTGGCCCTGCCTGTGTTTGGTGCTCTGTCTGCGCGACGGGGCACATGGCCCCAAAAGCCCAGCTACATCAGATCGTCGTCAAAACCTGAGACCACCACGCCATCCATCACGGGTTCAATGTCAAGCATGTCCCCAAAGAGGGAATCCCCGGAGGACACGTCGTACATCTCAACCATACCAGTGAGGATGTCCACGTACTGATAGGACTGGCGGGTCTTGCGCCCCCGCTTACGGTCCACCTCAATGACAAACAGAGAAGGATGGGCCTGCAGAATCACGCCCTCATTCTCCACGATCTTGGAGCGGCCCATGTTCGCACGAACCTTCACCCGGGTATCAATGCGTCCAGAGAGCTCCTGGCGGATGTCGTCAACGACATGCACCTGCTTTTCAAGTTCCATGAGTGTCTGTATCCTTTGCTAAACGAAAGTGTGCAACACGAAATTCTATCACGCATGTCAATGCCGAACGCATTTTCGCAGGTAGCACATTTTTTTCTCGCAAATATACACACATTCGTACATACTCAGGCAGGTTCTACCCTTCTTTAGGAGGTGCTACCCCTCTACAGCCTGGCGAAGCGTACGGCCTAGGGTCACAAACTCCTCAAGACTCAGAGTCTCCCCTCGGCGCCTCGGGTCAATACCCGCCTCTGAGAGCAGTGCGGGAATCTGGCTGGACACTTCGCCATACCCGATACGGCCTGAAAAGAAGGTTTTCATAGAGTTGGAGATGGTCTTTCGACGGGTGAAGAAGGCCGCATCCGCCGCAAGGGAGGCCCACCTTTGATCTTGGGGGGTCCATCCCCTCTCAACCCGGTCTATGCGGATGACGGCGGAATCCACGTGAGGCGGCGGGAAGAAATTGCCAGGAGAGACCTGGAACCGTGCGCTTGCCTGGGCAAGCAGGTTCAGCTTCACCGTGTAGGCGCCGTAGTCCTTGCATCCGCAGGTGGCCTGCATCCTGTCCGCCACTTCCGACTGGACCATGACCGTGGCAGACTCCAGGCAGGAAAACCGCTGGAAGTAGTCAAGCACCAACGTGGCGGCAACGGCGTAGGGCAGATTGGAGATGAACTTGTTCGGAGCAAGCTCACAAATGTCATCCCAGGTCAGATCAAGGGCATCCTTGGAGATGAGGGTGAAGTTGTCGTAATCGTAGAGGGTCTCGGCAAGCACCCGAGGAAGATCCACATCCCGCTCCACGGACAGCACCCGATCCGCCCGCGGGCACAAAGCCACGGTCAGGGTGCCGATGCCCGGGCCCACCTCAAGGACCCGGTCCGCCTCGCACACTTCGGAAAGCTGGCAGATCCTTCCGATAACGACATCGTTGACCAGGAAATTCTGCCCAAGGGCATGCTTGGTGGCAAGGCCGAAGCGCTCAAGGGTGGCCCGGGTGGTAGACGGGTTGGCAAGATAGGAATAGGTGCTCAAGGCTCCTCCAAACATTGAAACAGGCAATAAGACCAGGCTCTACAGGTCCTGGCCCACCAGGTCCTCCACCCCAGCCTCGTACAAGCCGGCAGCGCCAAGGGCGGATTTCACCTCCGTGCGCAGAGGCTCAAATCCAAAGGGGTCTCCCCCCTCACCAATCACATGGAGCACGTAGGGGCGCTT
>JAQXQN010000208.1 GCA_029101185.1 Eggerthellales bacterium
ATGCTCGGTCATGACGAAGATGTTCTCAGCCTCAAGGGTTGCAGTGGCGGGCAACGCGTCAGGGATTCTAATAGGCATGGTTCCTCCAAATGGTCCGCAAGGGGTGCACAATGTCGAAGCGTGCGAATAAGCAAGGCGTCGAAGCGTCCTGGGCGAAATAGATGAAAAGCCGAAAGGCTATTCCCAATACCGCACCTCAGGCTCAAGGAAAACTCCAAACTGCCGGTTCACCTCGCGCTGAACATCCTGGATAAGGCCCCACACATCAGATGCGGTGGCGCCACCGGCGTTCACCACGAATCCTGCATGCTTGGTTGAGACCTGGGCCCCGCCAACAGAGTATCCCTGAAGACCGGAGTCCTGAATCAGCTTTCCAGCAAAATATCCCTCAGGACGCTTAAAGGTAGAACCCGCCGAAGGCATGTCAAGGGGCTGTTTCTCCCGCCTCCTTGCCGCCAGGTCATCCATGCGGGCCTGAATGGCGCAGGGATCCCCATAGGCAAGCTGCAGGGTTGCGGCAAGCACCACCAGACCCGCGTCATCCATCATGGAGTGACGATACCCCCACTCGGCATCCTCCCGCTTCACGGTCACAATCCTGCCCGCTTCGTCAACGCAGGTCAAAGCCACACATACGTCACAGAACTCACCGCCATAGGCGCCGGCATTCATGATGGCGGCACCGCCAATGGTGCCAGGAATTCCTTCGGCAAACTCAAATCCCTCAAGACGGGCTTCCAAGGCAGCCGAGGCCACCTGCTTGTTGGTGGCCCCTGCTTGAGCCTCAAGGGTGGTATCCGAGATTGCTATGCGGGACAGATTGTCCAGGATGCACAGCACCATGCCCCGAACTCCCTGGTCAGAAACGAGCAAATCGCTTCCGTTGCCCAACACACGCATGGGAACGCCACCGGCATGGGCAAGGGCAACCAAGGCGGAAACCTCCTCAAAGGACCGAGGCTTCACAAACACCTCCGCAGGCCCACCAATCTGAAACGTGGTGTGGAACTGCAGGGGCTCTTCAAACCAAACCTGCTCGGAACCGACGATGCGCAAAACCTCAGAAACGAATTGATCAGAAATGGTGCGTGATTGCATGGTGGACCTACGCCTTCCCAAAGATGAACGGGACAATCCTACCACAGGCCCCCTATAACCACCTGTCCCTTGCGCGAAACGCCCATAGGCTTAACCCTGCGATACCGCATACCGCCATAAGTCCAAAGGCCAGTACTGAAGTTGCATCATGAGTAGTGGGATACCGGGCAGCATCGGATACTTGCTGGCAGGCCAGTTGCACCTGCACAGCATGCTCGGTCAATTGAAAGTCGTTGCCTACGGTGCTCTCCGATGTGACATAGATTGAGTAGTGCCCCCTTGTTCCTGGATCCAGACACCCAAGCTCCAACCACCCTTCATCCATCTCTGAGAGTGGCATCCACACAATCTGAGATTCCGTGCCCACGCCAACCATCACCTGAGGGTTAGGAATGGAATCTAGCGGCTGCATATGGACAAACACCCGCTGAATATCATCCGTGCGATTAACCACCACAATGTCGTCAGACACCTCCTGACCAGCAACGAGATCCTCAAACCCCTCGAAAAGTCCCCCTTGACCTGAAACTGAGGTCTCTTTGCCATCCTGAACAATCTCCGCGTATATCTGAGCCTGCGCAACCTCTGGGATAGCGAATACGCAAACCGCCACGCAAAGCATCATGGACACAAGCACGCCGGCATTTCTCACCATACTCATGAGTCAATCCCTCCCGTAACCCGAATGCTTGTGACATCCCAGCCTCCTTCGGATTCATAGGTCGAAGCGTCCAACCCCCAAGGATTACCCTTGGAAAAATCCGGCTCCAATCCGAATCTCTGTATGGCTTGGGCGTACATGGTCCAGGTTCCAGATAGGTCGTCATTTGTGACAACCATGCACGCCTCGGGAATAGCGCCGCAATAGTCCCATCGAGATAGAGGCTCAAATGGTTCAGTGCAATACAGCCAACCGTCCTCGCCACGCACCCATTGACCCTGGGCAAAGAAACCCGAAAGGTCCACCGGCAGCTGTCCATCCGCCCCATCAATCACACAGCGTGTCCTCACCCAGCAGGCTTGACCCTGATTGACCAGGGTCCCTTCGATAGCTACAACCCCATCCTCTGCCACAACCGTGCGTCCCTCAACGGCAAGGCTGACCCGATCAAAATTCACCAGGGCTTCAGCATCAAGTTCAGAGATAAGCTGCGCAGACAAACGTGGAATTGCCCAGGTGAGACACAGGCCGACTCCGATGATTCCCACCAATATTGCCACGGCTCTCGCTATCGACATGCGTCCATACGTTGTTGACCTCGCTCCCATTTAGCACACCGCCTCAAACGCAGCCTGAGGTGTAGGAAACAGTGCTCCTGTGGCCGGATCAACCGCAGCCGCTGCTTCGAATTTGACAATGAACGACCCCAGGGTCTCCCCACCTACCTCCTGGGTAAACACCAACGGAGAGGACTGATTCGGCTCAATAGGCGCGAAACAATAGAGATACCCATCCCCATCGGGAGCGGACCAGCAATCCAGATTAATCATGGACGCCTCAGGCATGCTGCCGGTATCCCCATCAAACACGATCCATGCCCTCACGTACGCGGAGACCGGACCGGTATTTCTCACCGTAGGATTCCACACCCCTGACCCCTCGCCTTCTATCAAACCATGCTCGTCACCAAAATCCACCCCTGATACGTCCACGTATCCCGTAGTAATGGGGTTTGACACCCCGTCATCGTCGATCAAGAAAGAAAACGCGTGCTGAACCCCTGCCAGGGCAAGAACCGAGATAATCCCGCTGCACGCCGCCACCTTGACTCCAGCACGCATTCCTCATCCCCCTAACTAGGCGTTCTGAGCCTGATACGCATCCCAAGCGTCGTTGGCGTTAGTAAAGCCCTGGGCCTGAATGGCGAAACCTTCCACCAGAATGTCAAGATTGGTAATGCTTTGGGCCTCGGCAAGATTGATCAGCGTCACCTCATTAAACAAGGTCGAGGTGCTCTGGTTACCTCCCAAAATCGAGTTGTAAAGATAGGTGTAAACGGTATACGCACCATCCTCGGACATCCGGGTGCTATCGAGGGTCCAGTCGCTGGGGTTAGCCAGTTGGTACTCAAACAGATCCACAGATTGAGCCCGGCTTATAGATCCGTCTTCGGCAATCACATCCACCGTTTTATGGGGGACGCTCACCCGCATAATCCCATAGGCGTCAACGCTTGATTCATTGACCAACTTTGGGTCCTTATCCATGGTTTGACCAGGAACGATTGCCTGACCTTGGGCGGCATCCCAGTTGGGCTCTTCGACACTGATCTCAAGTGCCTCCGCTAGGGTGAATTCGTTAGTCACGGAATCCTGGGCCGTAAAATACGCCAACGCCGCTCCCACGCCGATACTCAGCACGCAACCTCCAACTATCAGCGCCTTAACCGCGTTCTTGCGCACCCATGCACCTGCTGCCTCATGTTCATGCGTCTGTCCCATACCCGTACTATCCTCTCTCTTCAAAATGCTGATACCTATGCAACGCGCATTGCTATCTCAACGCCTGTTAATACCCAACAAGCGAAGTGACCCATGTATGAAACTCGTCAACAGCCGCCCCAAGCCTCGGGATGCAACCCACGTACTCCCCTACCACTTGGCCATATGCAACCGGGGCAACATCGGCCATCTGGTTCGCATCCCCTTTCGTGGTAAGCGTCCCCTGCCGAGGGTCCACCTCCACCACCCGATGCATGACCAAATGATCTCCCGACTCAAAGACCGCAATCTCTCCTACCGCCAATTCAGACCCGTCATCAACCGCCCGGTAGTAGGCAAGGGCGCCAATGGGAATCTCCGGCTCCATAGACCCAGAAATCACGTCCGCGCACCCTAACCCGATAAAACTTCCTCCGAACACCAGCACCGCCAAGGCAAGCAGGCACACCAATCCAAGATTCAACGTCCAACCCAGCACCTTGCACACACCCGAAACAACACCAGAAACGGATCGGGCGTTGCCGCGTCTCCTTCGGCCTTTCCTGGCGGGTTGAAGTTCAACCGTCTCTTGGCCGCCAAAACTTGCCAGCCCTGCCTCTATCAACGCCCTTCGGCGGTCATTTTGCCTGCTCACATCAATTCACCCCGCCGCTTCCCGATTCCACTTGCCCGGAGGAATCCACATCTCGGGCTAACGCGCTCACCGCAGCAGAGCAACCCGACTGATTGTTCTTGGGACAAAACAGCGCCACGTCATAAGGACCAACAAGGTCAAATTGGGTCTGGTTGGTACCGTATCGGATGCTTTTCACGGTAGCTGCTTCATAGGTACCCGCTGGCACCTGCTCAAAGGTCACCACCGCCGTAAGATTTCCCTGATCATCAGGGTTTTTACCCATATCGAAGCGTGCCAGGCCGAACCTTATAACTGGGTTACCGCCCCAGGCAGTCCCCGTAAGCCTCACGGGTATGGACACTTCGCCATGGGAGGCATAGATATCCCGGGCGGCAATACTCACCTGCACGTCAAGGTCAAACCGCGCACCTTCTACCTCCATATCGTCCGCATCCTCATCGCCGTCGCCTTGGGCGCAGACGGCCTGGGCAGAAAACGGGAGAGTACTATCGCCGCAGGACACATCCACCGTCCCTAGAATCTCTATTTCAAGGGTCTGACCTGAAGAAAGCTGGGGGACCGTGACAGAGAGCACTCCGGGGTCGTAGCTGACCTGGGCGTCTTGTACAGCCTTTCCCTCATAATCCCGTACCTGCACAGCGTCCACATCGGGCGTGAACCCTTCGGGGATGGTTATCTGGACCTGCACGTCTTGACAGGCAAGATTGCGGGTTTCATCAGGAGCCACAGTGGCCACAACCAACCCCTGCTGGCCAGCCGTCACAGGAGACTGGGCCTGAAGGCCTATAGTCACCGCGGGACGCATAAGGAGAATCTCGGAATCGTTTGACGGATACTCGATGCCGGAAATTGTGCTCAAAACTCGGTTTGTCACCACGGTTTCGTTATACGCGGGAACACCCACCAGACAGTCAAGACCGATGACCAGCTCGCCCCCATCATAGAAATCAACCGATCGCAACAAGGATGCGTCCACCTGGCAGGTGAGCGTCCGGGTGCCCTCGTCATAGGAGATTGACACCTCATCGGGGCCATAGGCGATTCCCTTTTCGTCGCATACCTGAGCGCGAAGGTACTCCACTCCCTCTGGGATCACATCCGTAATGACCAGGTTGCTGTAATAGTTGAACGTATCATGGTAGAACGTGCCCAAGGGTTGGCGAATCTGCCAGGACACCGTCTCTCCCGCACCATAGCGGCCATCTCCCACCACGCTCTTTTCTGCAGGATTTACCAGGTCATACTGGGAGTATTCCGTAATCATCATTGAACTGCGGCCCCAGGCGTATGATGCAACCGTATCTGATCCGTGAATCATGTACACGCCGCAGACCCGCACGGAATCCTCCCCGTCCCGATCCTGAGTCTGCCCATTTGCAACCACCCGGGCATTGAACCTAATAGTCTCCCCCCAGCTGCCTTGCCCCTGAGAAATGACCAGGTCATTGGTATTGGCGTACAGGAAGTAATCCGGCTGATATCCCGAGATGGCCTCAAAATACTCCGTGTGCTCGCCAGCAGAGTCCAGGGCAATATCAATGTCGCTGATCAACTGGAAAAACAATACGTCCACAGGAGCCCCCGTGTCGGACCAGACGTACTGAATACGCACATCCGCAGAGTTCAAGCCCCGATAGAACCAGAATCGGGAACTTCCCACATTCGGGGGCATATCCTCAGGCCATACAGACAGAAAGCATCCATAGGCAACCTCCCCTTTACCCACAGGGTCCCCCTGGGCATTGGACAGGCCTGTCACGGTTGAATACGCCTTGCCGAAGGTCACCGACAGAAAGGTCATATGGGCATCGATGCTTCTATCCCCAATGCGGGCCACATCCCTAAACCATAAAGACAAGGGGGTGTCGTACACCGTCTCAGATGTGGTGGATTGCACCGGCAGACAGAAATACATCGCCCCCGTCTCTTCCCGGTAGAAGGACCTGCCCGTTGCGGCACCCCACTCCACAGAGTCCACGTCAAGAGTGGAAAGATCAAGGGTAAACGCCCCATTCCTGTCAAGGGGAGACACCGAATCAGGGATGGAAGTTGCCTGGTATCCATAGGCAGCCTGAGGCATCAGGAATACCGCCACACACGCCACGGCGAGCGCCAGCAGAACAGTAAAGGCCGAAAGCGCCCCCAAACCCAGGTCTTCTCCACCCGGGCCTCTATTCGTCAGGAAGTGAGAAATACGATGTGTCATGAAACGCCCCTTTGCGTGAAGCCTGATCCATCAGAACAGACCCTGATCGCCCCAGGGGCATCAAAGCCTGCCACGAATCATCACGACGGCGGGTTCGCAACCGGGCCGATCTAGGGTTTCGCTCTGGTAAACCCGCCGCCGTGCTGACAGAGCCCATCATGAAGAGCCAACCTCTCAATTCCATGAGCGGTATCTGGCCGGTTCCTTAGCACCCAGGCCATCAGTACTCCACGGGTTCCTCTCTCCCTCCTCACCCAACTTCCCCTCCCGCGTTCTCACTAGTTGCCAGCTTCTTCCCACCAATCCAACACAGACTGCGCACAATCCAACACCGATTACGATAATTCCCCCAGAAGGCGCGCCAAAAAAGGCCCCGATCTCTCAGGGCCTTTACCAATATTCATCAGGAAGTGAGCTGATACTACTTTGACACCGTATCGGGTACCCGATCCTTACCCCCACAGAACCTATCCAGTGCCGCAAGCACGCCAGGCAGGATGAAGATCACCAGCAATACGGCAATCAAGGCACCCTTGACGATGGTAAGGCAGATCTCAGAGGTGGTCTGATCAGTAATCACGTTACCCACCACAAACAGTACGCCGATTAGAATAGATCCCGAGGTCATGATGGTGGTAATTGCGGATCGGTACGCTTCGGCAAGGGCATCTTTAATCCCCACGCGGCTGCGCGCATCCCGATAGCAGGTGCTAAACAAGATGGCGTAGTCAATAGTGGCACCCATGAGCATGGCCTGAACCACCATCACCGCAAGGTAATAGGTATCCAGACCCTGCAGAGCGCACACCCCCATGGTCAGATTAAAGGCGCACTGGATGAGGAGCACCAGAAGCAGAGGCAGGATCACGCTTTTGAAGGTGATGGCCACAATCAGGAAAATCACCCCTGCTGTAAGCAGACTGATGAAGTTCAGCTCCTGTTGGAAGGTTAGCCCCATGTCGTAGGCCATGGCCGCGTCACCAAGCAGGTAATACTCCACACCCGCAGCGTCAAGGTCCTCATGAAGGCCGCCAATCAGGTTGCTCATGTCCGAGGATTCCTTGTCAAAGTCAGACACCAAAATGACCCGGCTCCACTCCGAGCCTACCAGACGCTCCTTGCCATCCTGGGCGGTCTGCTTGGCATCAAGCAGTTCAGACCTGGTTTCATCGTCAATCTGCTGTGCGAATAAGCCAGAGGAGGCAACATCATCGGCGGCAAAGATGACGAAATCGTACAGGGCGATGGCCCAGGTGTCGTCGTAGCGCACCTGGGAATCCCGAACCAGGTACAGCAGCGTCATGGACTCGTCGGTTAAGGAGGAGACCCCCGATGGGCCGGATACAGCGGAACCGCCGGACCCATTCGAGCCGCCGGACCCATTCGATGCGCCACCCGTCAGGGACGAGAACTGGGATGCCTGGGCGAGCAGCTGGCGCATCTGCTCAGGTGCGTAGGTGGCCCCCGCCAAAGCCCCATCAATCACCTGGC
>JAQXQN010000209.1 GCA_029101185.1 Eggerthellales bacterium
CCGGGCAACTGTCGAAGCGTGCGCGACCGGAGCGGCCGGCGCCGCGGGCACAGCCGACTCAGCCGGCGCCACCACCGCGACCGCGGGCTCAAGCGCGGACCCCTACCGCCTCTACCTGCGGGAGGACCAAATCCCTACCCACTGGTACAACGTACGGGCGGACATGCCCATCAAGCCTGCGCCCATGCGCCTTCCCAACGGCGCGGTTGCAACCTTTGAGGACATCCGCCCCGTCTTCTGCGATGAACTGGTACGTCAGGAACTCGATGACGACACCGCGCACTTCGACATCCCTGAAGGCGTACAGGAGATGTACAAGGTGTATAGGCCGAGCCCCCTGTGCCGCGCCTACAACCTGGAGCGGGCCTTGGGTACCCCCGCAAAGATTTACTACAAGTTTGAAGGTAACAACACCTCCGGATCCCATAAGCTCAACTCCGCCCTGGCTCAGGCGTATTACGCTCAGGAGCAGGGGCTGAGCACCATCACCACCGAGACCGGCGCTGGGCAGTGGGGTACCGCCCTGTCCGAGGCGGCTGCCCATTTCGGGCTGGATTGCGACGTGTTCATGGTGAAGTGCTCCTACGAGCAGAAGCCTTTCCGCCGCTCAATCATGCAGACCTTCGGCGCCACGGTAACCCCCTCTCCTTCCGACCAGACAGAAATCGGACGCAAGATGCTTGCCGAGAACCCTGAGAGCACCGGCTCTCTTGGCACCGCCATCTCCGAAGCGGTGGAACGGGCGCTTCACGTGCCCGAGAATCGGGGCCGATACCAGCTTGGAAGCGTGCTCAACCAAGTGCTGCTGCATCAATCCATCATCGGCCTGGAAAGCTACGCCGCCCTTGAGGAGTTGGGCGAATACCCGGATATCGTCATCGGTTGTGCCGGCGGCGGCTCCAACCTTGGCGGCCTGATCAGCCCCTTCATGCGGGATAAACTGACGGGGAAGCACCCTGACACCCGCTTCATTGCCGTTGAACCCGCAAGCTGCCCAAGCCTGACCCGCGGACGCTTTGCCTACGACTTTGCCGACACAGGCCAGACCTGTCCCTTGTGCAAGATGTACACCCTGGGCAACGGCTTCCTGCCCTCCCCCGACCACGCCGGCGGCCTGCGCTACCACGGCATGAGCCCCATTGTCTCCCAGCTGCGCCACGACGGATACCTGGAGGCAGTTGCGGTACCGCAGACCGATGTGTTTGCCGCTGCGGTGCAGTTTGCCAAGCTTGAGACCATTCTGCCTGCGCCAGAATCCTCCCACGCAATCCGGGTGGCCATTGACGAAGCCCTCAGGTGCAAGGAGACCGGTGAAGAAAAGGTGATCCTGTTTGGCCTGACGGGAACCGGCTACTTTGATATGAAGGCGTACGAAGCGTACGCCGCCGGAACCATGAAGGACCATATCCCCACCGACGAGGAGCTTGAGGTCGGGTTTGCCAGCATTCCCGCGGTGCCAGGAGTCCAGGCCCAGGGCGGACTACCCCTGGAGTAAATGCACGTGCGATACCCCGGCCAGGCGTTGGCGGTCTGGCCGGGGTCTGGAAATCCCCCACGTCTGGAACGTCTCCGCGGGATACAATGCACCCCGACACCTATGTAGGAGGGATCATGCATACACCCAGGACGCTTCTACGTAGCACGCTTCTGCGTAGCACGCTTCGACACGATGGGCCTGCATTCGGCGCGCTTGAGCCCGGCACGCTTGAGCCCGACACGCTTTTGCAGATGCAAACCGAACCAGATAATCGGACGGGCGGGCGGGCGGCCAAGAATGCACGTTGCGCGACGCTGGCCCTTGCGATGGCCCTGTGCCTGCTGTGGGGCGGGCTTTTGTCGGGCTGCGAGGATGAGTATTTCGATTCCGATGCTGACCAGGGACAACAGGCTTGGGTTGCCGATCCGTCTGGCCAGGGCAGTGGCGACGATGACGGGTCCGCTGCGGGATCACCGACCGAAGGGCAGCCGAGCGGGCAGACCTCCACTGGCAGTCAAGGGGCCAGCCAGCCCGCAAGCAGCCAGCTAACCGGCCACAGCGCCCAGACGGTAGAGGACGCGCAGGCGGGGGCGCTCACGTTCCGAAGCTACTCCAAGCTGGATTCCCATTTTGAAAAACACGGCATTGACATGGGGTTTGGCTCCCCCGAGGAGTACCTGGCAGCGGCCAATGCGGTGGTGGCCAACCCTGCGGCGCTCCACAAACTTGAGGCGGAGGACGGCGACGACGTGTTCTTCCTGGCCGACACCGGAGAGATTGTGTTTGTGTCGGAAAGCGGTTATATCCGGACGTATTTCGTCACTGACAAGGACTATTTCGACAGGCAATAGCACGGCGGGGACTTGTTGCCTTAGCTTTTGCCTCTGCTTCAGCTTTAGTCCCAGTCGTTTTGGTCGTTCTCATCATCCTTGATT
>JAQXQN010000210.1 GCA_029101185.1 Eggerthellales bacterium
AACGGCCGGGGGCGATGGTGCCCAGGGGGCCGCCTTGGTCCATCATCTTCGGCCCGCGGCCTAACTCGCGGGTCATTCACACGACCGGGTTGTTACCCCAGGCAATGATGTAGTCGGACTTATCGATCTGATGGCGGACCAGCTGGCAGCGCATGCCGAAGACGGGGGCCAGGCCGTAGTCGATGCCGGCGCAGCACATGTTGCCGGCGCAGGAGGTGGAGCCTCCCAGCCAGCCGAACAGGGTCCCATAAGGGCTGGCCAGAGAGGAGAAGTTTCCGGACCCGCCCTGGAAGATCATGGACTGGGGACCACCGTTATCAAGGGCGTACCTGATGGCCTCCTCGCAGAAATCGATGGCCTCGGACCACTCGATCTCGACGAACGCGTCGCGGCCGGTGCCCTTCTCGCCGACGCGCTTCAGGGGCTTGGTCAGACGCTGGTCGGAGTTGCACATCTCCACGCGGGCGAAACCGCGGGCGCAGGCGGGGGACTCGTTCTTATCGGGGTCCCAGTCAACCTTGACCAACTTGCCGTCGCGGACGTAACCGGTGAGCATGTGGTGCTGGCACTCGGGAGAGCAGCAGCCGTATACCTTTGTGCAGTCAGCAAAGGGGTCCACACCGCTTCCAGAAACAAGTGTCTCATCAGCGGGCGCGGGTTCTTCCGTCTTGGCGCATCCGGCCATACCCACGGCAGCCACAGCCCCCGTCGCGGCGGCGGCGGCCACGAAGTTCCTACGAGTCATATCACGACTCATAACGTCTCCTCTCGTCATGGTTTTGAGAAACGGCCCGACTCCCCATCAGGACCCGCTCTCACCTAACATGGCACATGGTGCGCATCAAAGACGTTGGGCTCAATATAACCGCCCCTAACAAATTATTAAAAAAGTGTGAAAACTATGAAGAAAGAATGAAGCCGCAGGTCAGAGTAGCGTATTAGTAGCGTTCTCCACCCGTGTCCAGAATCAGATCAGATCCGTCGATGTCCTCGAAAACACTGACGCACCAGTCGCGGTCCAGAACAACGGAATAGTTTGGACCAGTAGAGAGGACCCTGGAAAGCCCAGCCTCCGACGCGATCTCCTTCAGGCTCAGCCCCTCAGGATGCTCCTGCCCGATATGCTCAAGGGTTTCCAGGCAAATATTCAGGCTCGGACAGCTGTTCACGCACACGGGCTTGAGCCCCGCCCGATAACGGTCTATGCAGCCGTCGCACTTGTAGGTGGTGGCATCGTCCGGATTGTAGCAAGGAGCGTGAAAGGGGCATACCTCCACGCAGGTCTGGCACCCGATGCAGCGGCTGTGATCCTGATACACCAGACCGGTCTCGGGATCCTTGGCATAGGCCCGCACCGGGCAATTGGACATGCAGGCGGGATCGTCGCAGTGGTTGCAGGCCATGGACAGGTACGCTTCGCCAATGCCCTCCTGCGGCCGGGCAATGCGCACCCGCCTAAGTAGGTTGCCCGGGGTCAACTGATGGTGGGTGGAGCAGGCAATGGAACAGGTCTTGCAGCCGTAGCATCTGTCCGAGTTCTGAAAGAATCCCAGCGTCATATGCCCCTCTTTTCACCCACTCTTGACGTGAACGTGTACTATGCTAGCGAAAAAACTGGCCCCCTGGGGCGATTTCGACCGATTTTTTGAGGTGGTTGCAATGAGGGCTTCCGAGGCGCAGGCCGCAGAGGCAACAACAAAGGCGAAGGCGTCCAGACCGGCAGCAGAGGTGGAAGACGCAACAAATGCAGACACCCGCCACTGCACAAAGCGGCTGGCATCCATGGGTATCCGAGCCAAGATCGCCCTGATCATCGGCGCGGTGATGCTGGTGGTGCTCGCGGCGGACTCCCTGTGGAACGTCTGGCTCCAACAACGCCAGGCGGAAAACGAGGTCTTGGAGAAAGCCCAGGTTCTAGCCACAGAGATGCGAGCCACCTGGGACTTTGTGGACTACAACCAGGAAAGCCTCAACCGCAATCCGGACGGCACCTTTCGCACCAAGAACCTGGTGTGCGTGGTGTCGGCCAAGGCGGTCAGCCAGCTGTTCACAGACAACTCCGACTATCGGATCAACTTCGTCAAGGAAAACCCCCGCCAGGTCTCGGCCACCCCGGACGCCTTCGAGCAGGAGGCCTTCGATGCCTTTCGTGCGGATCCCGACCTTGAGGCCTACTGGGGCATCGTCACCGACGAAGACGGCAACCAGGTGTTTCGATACATCGAACCCCTCTACGTCACGGAAAGCTGCCTGGAGTGCCACGGGGATCCAGTCGGGGAACTGGACCAGTTTGGTTACCCCAAGGAGGGCCTGCGCCTGGGCGATATTGGCGGGGCCATGTCCATCACCGAGCCCATGGCCATTTACAACGAAGCCCGCGACCAGGTCATATATCAACAGGTCCTCATCACCCTACTGGTGCTCATGATCCTCTCCGTCACCATCTACACCGCCGTGAGCGTCCTGGTGCTGCGGCCCCTCGACCAGCTGCGGGAATCCGTACACGCCGTGGACACCGGGGACTTCAGCCGCAAGATCCAGCCTGACCTGCGCTACGGGCGCTCAGAGATTACGGACCTGACCCAGGACTTCAATAGCATGTCCGATCAGCTCCAGGCCCTCTACCAGAACCTGGAAGGAGAGGTGTCCAAGAAGACCGAGGAGATGCGCATCCTCAACGACATGCTCCTCTACCAGCAGCGGGAGCTGAAGCACTACATCGACCGGCTCAGCGAAGAGACCGCCTACAAGAACGAGTTCTTCGCCATAACCAGCCACGAGTTGCGCACGCCCCTTACCAGCATTCTGGGGTACGCCCGTATGTTGCTTGACTCTGACTCCCTTGACGAAAAGTCCAGGTCCCATATCTCCGAAATAGAGCACAGCGCCACCAACCTGCTGGACATGGTCAACAATCTGCTGGTGCTTTCCCGGGCTGAGGCCAAGAAGAACCAGCTAGTCTGCGAGGCAGTTGACTTCGTGGATCTGCTGGGCACGGTAAAAGCGGCCCTTACGCCCATGGCAAAAGACAAGCGCATCACCTTGACCTCCAAGGTGGACGCGGAGGTTCCCCTGCTCAACGCGGACTGGGAGAAGCTGCGCAGGATTCTAGAAAACCTGACTTCTAACGCCATTAAGTACACCCATCCGGAAGGCCACGTAGAG
>JAQXQN010000211.1 GCA_029101185.1 Eggerthellales bacterium
ATGCGGTGTTTGGCACAGAGGCCTTGGCGCCGCCCTGGACTTCAGGGTTGACCTGGGTTGCAGCAGCGTCCTGAGGTTCAGGGATGACCCTCGCAGATGGCCCAAGCGCCTCGATAGGGCCCTGTTGAATAGCGGGAGTGACGGTCTCGATGGGATTATCGACCGATGCTTGGGGCTGAACGCCCGAAATGTCGCATGCATTATCAGCCATGGATGCTCCTTGCGAATCGGCTGTCTGTTGACGGATGGCTCCACGTTATCGACGGATGGTTCCACATTATACGCATGCCCCCTAGCGGCTAGCCGCGGGGTCGCCACGATGTCGCCAGATGCCGACAGATGACGCCGGATCCAGCCAGACGCAACGTCTCAGGCAAGTTTTTCCAAGTGGGATGCCTCAAACATGGTATTCCGAGGCAGCGTTCTCACCCAAAGTCTTCTGCTTTCCAGCAGGTGGAGTGAATAATCCCCCAGTAAAAGAACCAGACATATGCCTGGTTTTTGAACTGGGGGATTTGCAAATGGCGAAATGTCCTGCCCTGCGGGCGCTTGCCCGGCTCCGCGGGCGCTTGCCCGGCCCCGCGGGAGCCCGCCTCGCCCGTGGACGTTTTCGACGATTGGGAGTACAAATGGGGTCGCCGTGGACGTTTTCGACGATTGGGAGACATTTTTCGCCGCCGTGGACGAAATGAACGATTGGGAGTGCGAATCCGGCCCCCGGATGGACGTTTTCGACGATTGGGAGATCAAAATGGACGTTTTGAACGTTTGGGAGACAGAAAACGTCTCCCAAACGTCCAAAACGTCCACGAGGCCCACCAGATGACTCCCAATCGTGAAAAACGTCCACACCTAGAAGGCCCAGGCCATCGCCGGAAACGAGGTTTGAGCTGTCCCTGGTCAGAACGGGCCAATCTGACAACAACAAGGCAGGTCTCCGTTTTCACCCGAGCACAACTGGTGATCAAATAATCTAGCCCGCCAAGGAAACGCCTCCTTGGCGGGCTACCATAACCACCTACCGTCAAGCCCGCAATCTAGCCTGACGGAAGCGTTACTTGATCACGCCTTTCACCATGCCCTTGCTGGTAACGTAACTGACCAGGATATATGCACCATAAATGACCACCATCATCGCCCCAGTAATCGCACCGAAGGTAGTGATATCCACACCCAGTATCGAATACAGACCCTTATTAAATATGTAGAGTGCATACACACTGTGACACACCGCCACCCCAAAGGGAGCCAGGAAGTACACCAGAGTCTGGATGCGCAGGGACCGGAATATGGACTCATTGCTTGTACCGAGGACGGAAAGTCTCCGGTACCTGGGCAAAGAGTCGCTCACCTCGGACAGCTGCTGGATGGCCAGCACCGCAGCGGTGGTCAGCATCAGAATCAGGCCAATGTAGACAGCCAGGTAGGTGATGAGCATCCTCAGTCCCATGGACTGGTCCGCTATATCAAGACCAGTGTAGACCTGGACCATCGGCCACATCGCGAGAGCGGACGCTTCGCCATGGGCAAGGCCATGCCCCATGGATTCCGTCAAAGCCTGCTCAAACAGGGAGTCCCCCTCAGGCCTATCGCAGGTGTACATCACGTTCAGCACAGAGGTGCACGGCACCGCGCCTTCTGCTCGCAGCTGGTCCACAACCCAGTCGGGAACCACCATCTCCACGCCTACGTCGGCCATGGCTGTGGTGCGCATGGGCAGAGACACCATCTCGGATTGGCAGGTCACCCTGGTTCCGAACAGGTCAAACTCCACGGCATTGTCGCAAAGCGCCCGAGCGAAAGGCTCCGTGGCAGAGTAGGTGTTGTTAATGGCCACTTCGTCATCGGCAAGGCTGAGCCCTTCCTTGCCGATCATGGCAGCGTTGGCGTTGTACTGGCTCTCGGGAATGATCGTGATGTTGTAGCTCTGGGCGGATTCAGTCACGTCTTCGCTATCTACCTCCACCGTCACGCCGCTATCCCGCAACACGTCGGCAAGCAACACCTCGGAGAGGTAATAGTCCACCTGCGCGGACTGGCTGACCACGCTTGACCAGGTATCGCTGTTGGCCGCAAAGAAGGCCTCCATGTCCCAATCCCAGGCCTGGGCTCTGCCGAAGCTGGTCTGCAATGGGTCTACGGCACTACCGTCGGCGCCGTCCGTATTTGCGCTGGCGTCGGCCTCGGCGCTACCGTCGGCCTCGGCGCTACCGTCGGCCTCAACCATGACCCCTGTCGAAGCGTCCTGGGGCTCAGCTTCAACGCCACCCGCAACCGCAGCGGCATCGCCGGCAGGATCGCCCGCAGCGGCATTGTCATCAACCGTCAGTCCCGAATCCAACATCAGGTACTCCCGTACCTCCTGATTGGTCATGGGGCGTATCTCGCCGGACCCCTCAGATGCCTCCGTTGTATAGGAGACCATCCGGTAGTTGGAAAGAATGGTTGCGTCATACTGGGTGTTTTCCCTGATGTTGCCCGCAAACACTTCCACCAGGGCAAAGCCTGCGGTCAGGGTGGTCAGGGCCAGAAAGAGCATCACGCACACCACCGTCATAGAGGCAAAGGCCGTATTGATCTTAGAGGACACCTGCCTAACGGTGAATATGGACAGACCTGTGTGCCTCAGAGCCTTACTGCGCTGCACTGCAAGAACCGCAATACCGGTAACAGACCAGAACAGCATACAAGTGCCAATCACCATACACACCGTGGCAGCAAGGAAGCTCTCATCCATCATCACAAACCCGTTTTGATACAGCTTCCAGTACGCAAAGGCCAGCACGGCAAGGGACGCCACAAACACCAGGGCATTCACCACCGGATTGCGATTCACAACCCGCTCCGACGCCTCGTGGACGGAAATCAGCTTGGCAAGGTTGTTTCGAGAGATGTACACCACGTCCACCAGAGCGGAGAGCACGAAGATCCCCGCGAAGCACACCAGGGTCAGACCCGCCGCACTTCCCGAAACCGTGAACACGTACTTGCTCATGGTAGCACCCATCAGAGCGGCGGTGGCAAAGGACAGTCCCTGGGACGCAGCCACGCCAAGGGCCAGACCAGCGGCCAGGGACGCCACGCCCACGATGCCGGTCTCGCACAGCAGGATCCGCGAGACCCTGCCGGCACCCATTCCCAGAGTCAGGTACATGCCAAACTCCCGCTTGCGGCGCTTCAGCAGAAACCTGTTGGCGTACACCACCAGAAATGCCAGCACCACCGCCACGGCAACGGAGAAGATGCCCATCATCATGTCCATCAGCTCAAAGATGCGCTGGCTTGCGGCGCTCTGGGCGTCAAGGAGCACCATCTGGCCTGATAGGGAGTTGAAAGCGTAAAACATGGCCACGCCAAGAACCAGGGTCAAAAAGTACACCCCGTAGTCCCGGGCGCTTCGCCGTACGTTTCGCAGGGCAAGCTTAAGCGTCATGACGAGCCTCCCCTCCCAGGAAGGCCTGCACCTTCATGATCCGGTCAAAGAGCTCCCCGCGGCCGCCCTCGCCCCGCAGCACCTGATTGAAGACCTTGCCGTCGCTGACAAAGATCACCCGATCGGCAAAGGACGCGGCAAAGGAGTCATGAGTGACCATGACAATAGTGGTGCCCATCCGCTTGTTCATGGTGGACAGAGTCTCCATCATCACCCGTGCGTTGCGGGAGTCCAGCGCGCCGGTGGGCTCGTCGGCAAGGACCAGCTTTGGGTCGGTGACCACGGCCCGGGCGGCGGCGGTGCGCTGGCGCTGGCCGCCGGACATCTGGGAGGGGAACTTGTCAAGCACGTCGGATACCCCAAGTTCGGCGGCTATAGCCTGGACCTTCGCAGGAATCTCTCGGGACGCCACCCCTTTGATGCTCAATGCCAGGGCGATGTTCTCGTACCCGGTCAGGGTGTCAATCAGGTTGAAATCCTGGAAGATGAAACCCAGACTATCACGGCGAAACGTGCTGAGCGCATGACCCCGCAGTTTTGCCACGTCCACGCCGCCTACCAAAACCTTGCCCGCCGTGGGCTTCTCGATGGTGGCGATGCAGTTGAGCAGGGTGGATTTTCCGGATCCTGACGGCCCCATGACCGCCACGAACTCTCCGGTGTCCACCGTCATGTCCACCCCGTTGAGGGCCTTTATGACCGCGGCCCCCCGAAAGCCACCCTTTGCGCCCCCTCGAGATCCGGCCGCCTTTGAGCCACTTGGCGCGAAAGCCTTCCCTCCGCCGAACACCTTCTCCAGACCCTGCACCACCAGAGCACTTCCCCCCTGGCTTGAGCAACCCGCCGTTACGGTAACTTCAGGCATACCATCCTCCAATCTCGTATGCATATCCCAAATTACGACGGGTATCATCATGGGACCTTTGCCCCCAGGCAGCCATCGATGCAGGTGACCAGGGACTTACAATCCTGTCACCTGCCGATCAAGCACCGATAGCTTATTCCTGCGCCCCGCTGCCCCAAGACCCGCAGCCCCAAGACCCGCAGCCACGCGCCCGCCTTACCGCTCAAGCACCGAGACGTCGCAGGGAAACCGCAGGGTCACCGAGGTCCCTTCGCCCTCCTGAGACGAAAGGCTCATTTGCACCCCCATAGCCGCGCAGGCCTGGGCGGAAAGATAGAGGCCCATGCCGGTGGACGCTTGTCCATCGCGGCCGTTAGTGCCACAAAAGCCCAGTTCAAACACGTGAGGAACCTCTTCAGCCGCAATACCACAGCCATCGTCGGCCAAGCGCAGCGCCACCCGTCCCGATGGGGTACCAGGCTGCTCCTCCCAGGCGGAGAAGTGCACCCGGCCCGCGCCGTACTTAGCGGAGTTGGACAGGCATTGGCGGATGACGAACCGTGCCCAGCCAGGATCAGTCACCACCTGCAGGGTGTCACTGATTTCGAAGGACGGGGTCAGGCCTGATGAGATCAGCAAGTTGGACATGTCTATGCACACCTCTTTGCACAAACCCAATAGGCCCACGGTATCAAGGGAGTAATCTGCGCTCACGGTGTCCACCCGAGTGTTGTACAAGGCCCGCTCGCAGGCCTCCTTGATCCGGTCCAGATCCGTGCGCAGGGACGCCGCATCCGGTCCATGCATCCGAGCCAGGGTCAGCTCCGCAGCGGCAATGGGAGTCTTAATTTCATGGGTCCACAGGTCCACGAACCGTCGATTTGCCTGGTGGCGGGCCTTTTCCTCCTGAAGATCCCAGGCATCAGCCCGGCACGCTTCGGCCAGGGCATCCACGAAGATCCGACCTTCCAGATCCCGAGGCTCGGGGAGCATCTCCGCAAGGTAATACGCATGCTCAAGACCCTCACCCGCTTGCTCCAGGCTTTGGATAAAGGGCTTCTTCCTCAGGTAATCCCAGGTCAGACCCAGTACGCCAAAGGTTAGCACCGCAGCAGCGCACACCCCCTGCCCCGATGAGGTGACACCGAACACCCGGGTCATGACAAAGATGGCAGCGGCGCACAGCACAATGAGGGCCACCGCCCCACGCCTGTCCGTCAGATAGGGCCCTATGCCGAAGCGTACGCTGCCGCGGGCTGCATCTCGGGCCGGGCTGCGGGCTGCATCTCGGGCCGGGCCGCTCATGAGACCAGGTAGCCTTCGCCGCG
>JAQXQN010000212.1 GCA_029101185.1 Eggerthellales bacterium
GCCCAGGAGCGTCATGGATTCTCAAGTCCCCTAAGCCGCACCCATATAACCGAGGGCTACACCAGATTGATAGGGTTGCCCCCAAAGAATCCTGCCAGGTTGTTGGCCACGATCACCGCACGTTTCTGGAAGGCCTGCACCGTGGCAAAGCCCACATGGGGAGTGGCAATCACGTTCTTGGCGGTAAGCAGGGGATGATCTGCAGCCACAGGGGGCTCCACCTCAAACACGTCAATACCCGCACCGGCAAGCTTTCCGCTGTTGAGGGCCTCGGCAAGGGCGTCGGAGTCCACAATAGGACCGCGGGCGGTGTTAATCAGGATGGCGGAGGGCTTCATCAGGGCAAGGCGCTCCTGATTAATCAAACCCACCGTGGAGGCGTTCTGGGGCACATGCAGACTCACAATGTCACAGCTTGACAGCAGCTCCTCAAGGCTCACAAAGCTCACGCCCTCCACCTGTTTGGGCGTGCGGCTGTAGGCATACACCTGGCAACCGAAAGCCTGGGCAATGCGGGCCACCCGCAGGCCAATGGCGCCGGCACCGATGATGCCGAACTTCTTGCCCTCCAGCTCAGGGCCCACCAAGCCAGCCTTGGTGCCCTGGGCACGCACCGCCTCATTGCACTGAGGGATGTTACGCAACAGGGAAATGACCAGGCCAAATACCAGATCAGCCACAGCAGAAGTGGAGTATCCCGCGCAGTTTGACACCTGGATGCCTCGGCTGCGGCAGTACTCCATATCCACATGGTCAAAGCCAGTAAAAGCGACACATACGTACTTCAGGTTGGGATTGGCCTCCATGACCTGGGCGGGATACGGGATATTGGAAAGCACCACCGCGTCTGCATCCCCGCTGCGGGCAATCAGGCTTTCTGCATCCTCCGCCCGGTCCTCATGGGTAACAATCTCCGCATCCTGAATGCCGGCCGCCTCAAGGGCACCGGCAATGGCATCCACCAAATCCTGATTGGGGATGCCCAAGGGCTCAAGCACCGATATCTTCATGGTTGTTCTCCTCTGTTCTCTATTGTCTGACGAGTTGGTCTCGCACCTTGCGTTGCGCGCATCTTCCGCCGTTGCCAGCGCCTTGCGCCGTTAGTATCTTCAATTATGAACGCCGTCCGGCGCTAATACCGTCCGTCAAGCTCCTGATTAACCACGGCCAAGTCATCCTGGGCCTGGGTCAGCACATTTCGATACCAGCGTTCCCCGCCGCGAACCGCCATATCCAGCCCCATCACCGCCCGAGCATACCATTTCTTTGCCTGGCGAAAGTCCTGAGCGCACCCTTCGCCGTCCCGATACGCCCGCCCGAGCCGCCACGCCGCGGATCCCCATACCACGGGGGCCTCGTTGCGGCCGTACTCATAGCCCTTCTGATACCAGGCAACGGCGGAGGCCAGGTCAATCTCGCATCCCCTACCTGCCCGCAGCATGTCGCCGTACTTATAGCAGGCCTCGCCGCTGCCACCGGAGGCCGCAAAACCGAAGCACTGGAAGGCTCGGGCGTCCGTGTCCACAGCAGGCGTCTGGTCCCGAGATGCCTGGCCCCCGGATGCCTGATCCTGCAACGACTGACCCCGAGACAAACCCCCCGTCCAAAACTGCCCCTGACATCGGTTGTACGAATACACGTATCCCAGGTTCTCAAAGGCCTGATGGCTGCCTAGAGCGGCGGCATGCAGGTACAACAGCTCCGCCGCCTGAAAGCTGGCAATCCGGGCCCATTCCACCTCCGGGTCCACCAAATCCATCCCCTGCCGATACATCCAAGACCCCAACGTGAGCGCCTTCCTGATGCACTCGTGGGTGGGCAGCCTCCGATCCTGCTGGTCAAAACGATACTCCGGGGACATCTGAGGAGGTGTTTGGTGCGACACCTGAGATGGCACCTGGCGAAGCGTCCCAGACGGAATCTGACTCGGCTCCCCAGACCCAACTTGCCCAGACGCAAAGCCGTCGACGGCGCTTCCCAGGAAGCATTCCACATCAGGAAGAAGAATCTCGTGCCCCGCCCAGTCCTCAAAAAGGAGCTCGCCCGGCACCAAATAGGGGTCATCCCCCACAGAAAGCCGATACACATAGGCGCAGCCCCGATGCCCACGCGCTGCAAACTCCTCATCGGTCATCCAGCCTGCCCGGGGCCCGCCGTGGACCTGAGGCGCACCCTCAACGGGATACTCAGTCATCCAGATACACCTCCATAGTGATCCGATGCCACGACCCCCGCACAGACGCTTCCGTAAAGATCCCGTAGACCGTCTTGCCCCCGTCCATCAGCCTTGCCAATATATGATTCCTGGTGGCGGCCACAAATCCCATGCGACGCCCATCAGGCGCAAGCACCTGAATGCAGTTGGCGTCAAACGCATTGCCCGGGTCCCGCCTGAACCTGAGCCTGTCTCCCGCAGTCAGATGGGCAACAATGTCCCCGACATCTTCCACGTGGGTGGTTCCCACCACCACCTCTTCGTCAAGCAGGCAGATTCTGCTGGCAAAAGGCGTGGGCACGTTAAGCCCTCCGGCATGGGCTCCCACCAAAGACCCGGCAACGGTTGGCGAAAGGTACAAAGCCGTACTCTGATCAGAGTCAAAGTCCTGCCCTGGGCCAAAGCCCTGACCTGAGTTTGAAGCCTGGCGTGAATCTGTGCTCATGACGATGCTCACCTGGACCCTTCGACACGTGCCTCATACTTTTGGGCCACCTGCTCCTCATGGGTAATCTGCTCCTCTAGATTCTGAACCTGGCTGCAGACCCAGGCAGGATCCTCAAGCTGAAAGCGGATGGAGTAGGGAAACTCCTCGCACAGGCGCTGGTAGGCCTCCCGCGTCTGGTCCAACTGACTCAGGGCAAGCTCTAGCTCCACCGCCGCCTCGTCCTCGGTGAGAGGACGGTCCGCGTCCTCAAGGTCTCGGGTGGAGCGCTCCAGGGCGGTCAACCCAGGCAGATCCCCTTGTTCATAGAGGCTCTGCATGACCTCAAAGAGCTCCGCCCGGCGGCGGTCCATAGGATGCAGGTCAGGGTGGAAACGCTTGACCAAAAGCCGGTGGACCCGCGTCAGCTCCCGGGAGTCCACCGCGGTCATGGGCATCAGGCCAATACGCCGGTTCATCATGGACTCCAGGTCGCGCACGGACGCCTGAACCTTGAGGCTCCAATCCTCCAGCTCCTGGTCAAGGGCGGATTCCAAATCCTGCTCGTCCGCAGACTCACCGCGGTTGGCAGCGGCGGTGATCAGAGCTAGCTTGCGCTTTGCCCGCAGGGCTCGCAGTCGGGCCTTAAGCAGCTCCGTCTCGTACACCCCAATCTTGACCGCATAATCCGCCTTCAGGCGAGGCAGCACCTGATTGGTAATATGGTCCATCTCCGTGAGGAGTTCGAGGGTTTCCCCCTGGACCTGGCGCAGCTGCTCAAGGACGGGGCCTTGGGCCGAATCCGCGGGACCCTCAGGATGGCCTGGATCCCCGATGTGTTCAGGACACATAGGCCCCGTTACTCCCGATTCTCGGATTCCACGATGATCTCAGAGTACACCTCTGCGGAGGTGGTCTTGGCCAGGGCCTCCCGAGGATTCAGATAGGCCAGCTCCATAAGAAACGCCAGACCCTCCACCCGAGCACCGGTGCTCTCCACAAGCTTGACCTGGGCCTGCGCGGTTCCGCCTGAGGCAATCAGGTCATCTACCAACAGCACCACGTCATCCGCGGACAGGGCATCCGCATGAATCTCCAGGGTGTCGGTGCCGTACTCAAGCACGTAGCTCTCAGAGATTACCTCTCGGGGCAGCTTGCCGGGCTTGCGAGCGGGAATGAATCCTGCACCCAGGGCATAGGCCACAGGCGCGCCCACCATAAAGCCGCGAGCCTCCGCGGACACCACCTTGGTGATACCCCTTCCGGCAAAATGCTCGGCAATGCGGTCCACCATGACCCTAAAGCCCTTCGGGTCCGCAAACACCGGGGTCACGTCCTTGAACACCACAGGCGGATGGGGATAATCGGGAAGGGAAATGACCAGGCTTTCGAGATTGATATCGGACGCGACGTCAGGCATGGCAGCAACCTTTCAGGTGGGGAACAACAGACGCCGCCCATTTTAATACAGCGGATCGGCACCCTTCGCCACAGTGGCCCCCTTCTTGCGATTCCTGGCCTTTGAGGCGGAATTGAACCGCTGAGCGCCCTTCTCCTGAATGGCCTTGTGCCACACCACGCCAAACGCAATGACCATCGCTGTACCAGTAATAACCCAAGTGACCACATACACGTCCATCAGGACCTTGAACGACCCCATCCAGGCAAACACAGTAAACACCCACACGAACCGCAGCAGGCAAGACCCCACCACCGAAATGACCGCCGGCAGCATGGAGCGGCCCATGCCCCGCATGGCGCCTGCGGTAATCTCGTAGGAGCAGGCGATGCACTGAAACAGCCCCACTCGGGCCATCCTCTCCGCGCCGTACTCCATGGCGGCCGGGTCGGAGGTGTAAATGCCCAGGAAGGCCTCCTTGAACATGAGGAAGGTGACCGAAAGCACCGCATTTCCCACAAAGGCTCCCACCAGACAGATGACCACAATCTTTTTGCACCTGTCGAAGCGTGCTGCGGCGAAATTCTGCCCGATGAAGGTGACCGCAGACTGGACAAAGGCGGTGGTCAGGTAGTAGGTGAAGAACTCGTAGTTCACCGCCGCCGCCGAGCCAGCAATGCAGGCCGCCCCAAAGGAGTTGATGCCCGATTGGATGGCCACATTAGACAGGGAGAACACCGCGCCCTGTAGGCCCGCGGGCACGCCGATGCGCAGCATGTGCACAAGAGGACCCTTGTCAATCTTGAGATTGCGCAGGTCAAGTTTGAAATCTCCCTCTTCTCTCATGAGGAAGGCCACCACCAGTGCGGCGCTTACACCACAGGCGATCACCGTCGCCCAGGCCACACCGTCAATACCCCAGCCCAACGTGCCCACGAACAGCACATTGAGCCCCAGGTTGACCAGGACGGATGCCATAAGCGCCACCAGGGGTCTGAGGCTGTCGCCCTTGCTGCGCAGAATTGCGGAACCAAAATTGTACAGCATCATGAAGATGGACCCGGCGAAGTACACCTGCAGGTACCTGGTGGCCATGGGTGCAACCGCGGCAGGCGTACCAATGGCATCTACTACCGGCCCCGCAAGTCCAATACCCACCCCAGTCATGACCAGGCCGCATATCAAGGACAGGGCCATGATGCTTGAGACTGCCTCTTTGATGCGCCCGGTCTCGCCGTGGCCAATGTAGACCGCAATCACCACATTTGCACCCACGGACAGGCCCACAAACAGGTTGACCACCAGCGAGATGATGGGGGTCACGCCGCCAACCGCCGCAAGGGCCTCCGCACCCACAAACCTGCCCACCACGGCGGCGTCCGCCGCGTTGAACAGCTGCTGGAACACCCCCACGAAATACAGAGGGATGGCAAACACCAGGATGTTTTTCAGCAGCGGCCCATTGAGCATGTCAAGCTTGACGCCCTTGGCGATATGCACGTGTGCCATCCCGGTCCTCCTCTCCCTTGTTCGTGGTCTCGTGTCGAAGCGTACTGCCCACCCGCCCTAAAAGGCGCCCACCGCAGAGATATCTAAAGACCGTACAAGGTTGCCTTACAAGATGTTCACATTTGTAAGATGCTCACGCCTGCCAGCAGCCGCCAGAAAGCATGCTCACGCTCAGCAACAGCTGCCGGGCAGCACACCCGCGTCCACCAGCAGCCGCCGAGAGTTCTCCCCCACAACCTGGGCAAACTCCTCCTGGGACACCCCTCGAATCTGCGCGCACTCCCGCACCACGGTATCAAGCACCCCGATCTGCGCTTCTGCCTGCAGAACCTGACCCTGTGCGGCGGGCGCGTCCGTCTCTATAAGCAGCCTATCTGCGGGCACCACGGCAATGGCCTCCCGAGTCTTGCGCGACCTTAGCCCCCGAGGCCCAATGCTCAGATACATGCCCGCCTGAACCAGTTCAGCGGCCAGTTCCCTACTCCCGCTAAACCCGTGGACCACAAACCAGTTGGCGAAGCGCCCCGATTTGCAAGGCGCAGCAGCGTCGGATACAACCGCACCCGACCTGCGCAGATGTCCCAGCAAAGCAGAGGATGATTTCACCATGTGCAGAAACACCAACTTGCCCCTACCTGCCTGCCGCTCCTGGGCCAACACCTGACAAACCAGGGAAAAGACCTGCTCTTGGGCGTGCCTAGTATCAGCGTTGCGGCCTGAGAAATCCAGACCCACCTCAGATATGACACGGGCCTGGGGGGCAAGGCTGGAAAACTCCGCCATGAGTTGGGAATTCAGAGAATCCTCCCCCACCCACCAGGGATGGCACCCCAGCCCTATTGCCAAGTTTCCAACCTGGGGGTGAAATAACGCAAAGGCATGACGGGCTTTCAGGTAATCCTGGGGCGTTACCGTACCTGTACAGGCAAACACGCCCGCATGAGCCAGGTCCGCCACGAGCTGCCCAGCATTGGGAGCAAAGGCGCAGTGGCAGTGCATGTCAAATAGGCGGAAGGGCTTTAGGGCTCCCAGAGGCAACGCAGACTGATTAAAGGCGGATTCAGTTCCCTTCGACATCTGAATCATCCACCTCAAGGGCCATGGACAGAATCTGCATCCTGCGCTCCACGTCCTCGATGATGCGACTGCAATCCCGCAGCTCATCGTAGGAGTCTATGCCGGAAACCTCGCTGACGCTCTTGTACTTGAGGCCGTGCTCCAAGCTTGCCCAGAAGTCCATGGCGATGGTGCGGATCTGAATTTCCACCGGGACCATTTCCTTTTTGGCCATGAAGTACACCGGGATGCGCACAATCAGATGCAGGCTGCGGTACCCGTTGGGCTTGGGCTGGGCAATGTAGTCCTTGATCTTGACAATCTCCAGGTCATCCTGGCGCTCCAGGGTTTCCACCAGGGCGTACACGTCTTGGATATAGCTGCAGATTACCCTCACGCCTGCGATATCAAGGATGTAGCGCTCCATGTTCTCAAACGACACCTGTTTGCCGTAGCGGCCCAGCTTGTCCACGATACTCGCCGGAGTCTTAAGCCGACTTTCGATGTGATGAATGGGATTGCGATGGCGGCGCAGGGACAGGTCCTTGTCGATGATCTCAAGCCGGGTCTCCATCAACCGCATAGCGGCTTGGTATTTTTGGGATATCTCCCGCATCTTTGCGGCGGAGTACTCGAA
>JAQXQN010000213.1 GCA_029101185.1 Eggerthellales bacterium
GGGTGCTTTCCCACAGGAATTCCGCGGCCGTTGTCGATAACGGTAATGGAATTGTCAGGGTGAATTTTCACCACAATCTTGTCACAATACCCAGCAAGGGCCTCGTCTACGGAGTTATCAACCACCTCATACACCAGATGGTGCAATCCGCGGGGTCCCGTAGAACCGATGTACATACCGGGACGAAGACGAACCGCCTCCAGGCCCTCAAGGACCCGAATGTCCCCCTCGTTGTAGCTCGAGGATGTGTTCTGTGCCACGTATCTGCTCCTATTCTGTTCCGTTTCGTGAGTTGCTCGTTAGTGGGTTTTGGCAAATACACGACAAACGCCGCATTACGAGCGGCGTTTTCTATCGCGAGATGATTTTATCATATATCGGCATCATACGCGTAATATACATGGCCATAGAAGCGATTCTCAGCCGATTTGAGGCCTATTGTTAAGAGTTTTTGAGCAAATTCCCTAAACATGAGTGTTTGATTCGATTTCAGCCCTTAAAAACGCCTCCCGCAGCCTCTTGTCGGATATCCCTTCCGCAATCTTGATAAGCCGCTCCTCCTGTTCGGGACTCAGCGCCCGACGGGGTGCTTCCAATCCAGATTCACCCGTGCACAAAGCACCCTTTGCCTGCTGCCCATCGCATGCAAAGGGGTGATTACGCTTATACTCCCCTCGACTTACGAGGATCCTAAACTCGGCAAGTTCCTCGCCCATGAGGCCGAATTTCATCTTGATGACCTCTCGCCGGCCATTGAGCTCCGCAGCAAAGACCCCTTCGTCCACATACACGATGAGCACCTTACGGTCCTGCCCCCGACGCTCCTCATGGATGATGTACACCGCGTTGGTGTGCTCGAGCAGCACCCGAGCGCCCCGAGGATCCGAAGCGAGGACTTGCTCAATGACGGTTTTGTACATGGATCTGACCTGGAGAGCCCGTTTGGCTTTTTTGGCTGACGAAGCGTCCTTGGCCGCATCATCCATGGACCCAGACAGCAACTCCCCAAGGGAGCGCACCTGCCCGTAGGTTTGCCTGAACTGCCGTGTGGGACCTTCCGCCATAACTCCCCCTTACAAAATCTTGCGCTTGGCTGCCTACTTCACGGGTAGGGTAATCACCTGGGCCCTATCCATGATATCGGACCCAAAATACGACACGTCAGTGGTGGTGATAAAGGTTTGGGTCCTCTGACCCAGCAGATCCACCAACCCTTCGCGGTGGACTGCATCCAGCTCTGACATCACATCATCAAGCAAGAGCACGGGCTCGAGCCCCGACATGTCCCGACACAGACCCAACTCCGCCACCCGCCAGGCCAAAGCCACCGAGCGCTGCTGGCCCTGGGAGGCAAAGCGGGAGGCGTTGCGACCGTTGACGAACAGCTCCACCCGATCCGCATGGGGTCCCACCACGCACCTCTTGCGAGCACGCTCCTCTAGGGCGCGTGCAGCAAGAGCCCGAGACATCTGCTGTGCTGCCTCCTGTTTGTCGTAGTCAGCCCTGATGGGGGCCTCAGCGGCTTGGGCCCGGAAGGCGTCATCCTCCCAGGAGGCCACGTAGGACGCTTCGAGCACATCCTCACTGCCCGAAATCTCCCTGAAGGCTGCAGCCATACGGGAGGCCAGGTTGGCAAAGAGCGCGGACCGGTACAGGTAGAGCTGCACCGCCGTGGGGATAAGCAGATCATCCACGCTCTGCAGAAGCACTGGGTCCGCCTCGGATTTCAGCAGGCTGTTTTTATGGCGCACCAGCCGCTCGTAATCATGACGAATAATCCGGTGGTTGCGAGACAGCTGGCACCCCAGTGCATCAAGGGCAGCCCGGCGCAGGCCGTAGGCTCCCTTGACCAGGGAGAGGTCATCCGGGGAAAACATCACCGAAGGCAGAATCCCTGAGACATCGGCGGCTGTTTTTCTCTTCCCGTTGAGGCTGTAGGTGCGCACACCCTCCTTGATGGTCTCCACCAGCCTCAGGTCCCGAGAATCCGACGCCATGCGGCACTCAAGCACCGCCTGGTCGCTTCCCCACCTGATCATCTCTGCGCCCTTTGACGCGCGAAAAGACCCCAACGCCGTGAGCATCTGCACGCCTTCGACAATATTGGTCTTTCCCACGGCATTAGGCCCCACGAACACCGTCAGCCCACCAAGGCCCTCAAGGCGCACGTCCTCGTAGTTCCTGAAATCCTTCAGTCTCAGTGACGAAATCTGCAGGTCCGCCCCACAGCCCTCCCAGGTGGCATCCATCCTCAGTGGCCTACCCAATACGCACCGGCATCACCAGGTACAAAAAGCTCTCCTCAGACGCGGAGCGGAGGATGCCGGGCTTCAGGGACGTGAGGGTGTCAAGGAAGACTTCCTGAGATCCCACGGACTGCAGGCCCTCAAGGATGTATTGCTGATTGAACCCGATTTCCACGTTCTCCCCGTCCACTTCGCAAGGAACCGTCTCTTGGGCGGTTCCCACATCCTGGGCCGCCGAGGAGATGACCGCATTCTTGGCGTCGGCGTTGATGTCGAAGCGTACCGGGCTGCCAGGAGAACTGACCAGACCAGCGCGGCGGATACCCGCAATCAGATCCGCCGTGGTAAAGCAGGATCGGGTGGTGTAGCTAGACGGAATCAGCTTCTGGTAGGCGGGGAAGTTGCCTTCGATGCGGGGGTTGATGAGCACCATGTTCTGATAGTTGAACACCACCTGGTTTTGAGCCACACCAAGGGTGATACTCTCGGCCAGTTTGGGCAAAGACGCCACCTCCTGCAGGAAGCCGCCTGCCACGATGACTTCAAAATCGTCCACCGGTCCCTCAAAGACGGTCTCGGACACCGCCAGGCGGTAGGAGTCGGTGGCCACCATACGCAGCACGCCATCGGATACGGAGATCAGCACGCCGGTAAGCACCGCCCGAGACTGATCCTTCGACACCACGCGGGCAGTACGCTTCACCATGCTGCAGAAATCATCAAAGGGAATGGTGATCTGGCTGGCAGCCGCCACCTCAGGGAAGGGCGGGAAGTCGGAGGCGTCGAGGGTTTTGAGGGTGTAGGAGGAGTTATCACAGTACACCTCCACCGTTGTGTCGTGGGTTTCAAACCCAACGGCGGCGTCGGGAAGGTTCTTCACAATCTCAAAGAGCAGCTTCTCAGGGATTACCGCCACACCTGGTTCATCTACCAACGCAGCCACATCATACCTGATGGAACGTTTCAGGTCCGTGGTCTGAAGAATCAACCCAGACCCCTGGGCCTGAATGAACACGCCGGTAAGGACTGGGAGGGTGGAACGGGAAGATGCGCCCTTCGATACTACGGTAAGTGCGTTGAGCAGCTCGCTCTTGTTTATGGAAAACCTCATCGCGTATCTCCTTCTTCTCTTATATATTTAATAAGAATAGTTGTAGTAATAAGGCCGGTGGATTATGTGGAAAACAATAGAACCACCTGATGGTCTACGGGGTTTGGGATGTTGATGAATGACTCAAATCTCGCAGGCTTTTCACATGGTTTGTTCGGTTTGGTTATCTTTGCACCAATTTCTACTGGATTTCCCCTAACTTTCCTTGATGTTTTTCACAAGCACTTCAATCTCTTCCTGTAGATTTCTGTCGGTCTGCAGCTGTTCTTCTACCTTGGATACTGAGTAGATGACGGTGGAGTGGTCCCTGTTGAACTTCTTTCCGATGTCGCCGTAAGGAACATCAAGCAGCTGTCGGCAGAGGTACATGGCCACCTGTCTGGCGTACATAATGTTTCTCGTCCTGGCTTTGCCCACGATTTCCGCATGGGACACCTTATAGAACCTTTCCACTTCCGCCTGGATGATCCCCTCGTTGAGTCTCCTCATGGCCCCGGAGCTGAAATGATTCTTGAGCAGCTCTTTGACATCCGAGAGCGTGATGCCTTGCACCCCAAAGTACTCAATCCGGCCGATGACGGAGGTCACTGCGCTTTTCAGTTCCCTGACGTTGGAGCTGGATATCTGGGCGATATAGAGCAGGATGTCGTCCGGGATATACAAATCAGACCTGTTTTCCGCCGTGCGGTACTCGTTGATGAAGCTTCTCAGGATGCCGAGCTTGGTCTCGATCTCCGGGGGCTTGATGTCTACCACTCCCCCCGCGCCGAATCGGCTGTAGAGCCGCTCGTCTATGTCAATGTTCTTCGGGGCCCTATCTGCAGAAAGCACGATTTGTTTTCCGCTGTCCTGAAGCTTTTTGAACAGCTGGAACACGATATCAAGGGTGGCATCCTTGCCCTGGAAGTACTGCACGTCGTCAATAAGCAGCACGTCTGCCTCAAGATAGCGCCTCTGGAAGTTCTGATAGCTCATCTTGTCCCTGTCGTGGGCCATGGCCGCGGCGGTGTACTCGCTTACCAGTTCCGAGGAGTCCACGTACACGGTGCGCATGTATGGCCTGGTGACGCGGATGTAATTCTGAATGGACCTGAGCAGGTGGGTTTTACCCAGCCCGCTTCGCCCGTATATGAACAAGGGGTTGAGGGCCGCCCGTCCAGGCTCTTCGGCCACGCTCACGGCCATGGAATACGCCAAGCGGTTTGATTCTCCGATAACGAAATTCTCGAAGGTGAGCACGGAGCTGAGCTGATCGCCGTCGTCGTAAATCAGCACGTCGGCTTCAGTGTCCCGCCGCTCGTAGTACGACCTATCAAGCTGATTGCCCGTGTATCCCTCGGCGCCGGCTCCACCCGCATCTTCTGCAAGACGAGCCGCCATCCCGAACCCTTCGCCAAAGACGTTGCTCCGTCCTAGTGCTTCCTGCTGGTATTCCGGGGCTCCTGTCGTCCAACCACTCTCCCCTGTCGGATCCCCCTCGGTCCAGGTGCCCGTGTCGAAGCGTCCTTCGCTTCTTGGCTGGCTGGCCATGGAAGCGCTTTTAGCCCCGAGAATCGCCTGTTGCAACACGGAGCCGCCTGCAATGGTGCCACAGCCTGTTCCTGTATCTTCGGTTTGGGGCGTTGTGACGGGTGAAGCGGGTTGCGGGTGTGCGGCGCTGTCTTGGAATGTCTGTTGCGCAGGGTCTCCCATCTGAGGCAGAATCCCCATTGTCTGATCCCCGCGTCGCAGAGCCTGCGCATCCTGCGTGCTCTGTGGGTGCGAGGATCCTGATGCCGCGTTGGATGGCTGGGTGCCGTACTCGGACCGCGGGTCACCCTCGGTCACCCTGGTTGGTTCTGGGTGGAATACAGGTGTGGGGGTGGAGTCAACCATGATCTCCACCAAGTAATCCACACCCGTCAGATCCTTGAGCGCCCGAAGAATCAGCGCCATGAATCTGCGTTCCACTTCATTTTTGATGAACTCGCTTTCCGCGGTAACAAGCAGAAAGCCATCAGCCATGACCTGCGGCTCCAAGCGTGCGAAAAATGCATTGATCTGCGGCGCAATCATGCTGTCGTAGCTCTTTATCTGTTCGCAGATTCTTGTCCATGATTCATACAGGTTGCTGGTATCCATTTCCTCGGCTTTCTCGAGGCGTTTGTACTCATGTATATATCCTGATGGCAAGCATCAATCTTGGTGTCGTGCACTACCGTGCCTGGATCTGGTGGACCTGGTTGCTTCACGTGAAACACCCATGACGGCGCGTCAGCACGCTTCGCCAATTTTACGGTACCGGGGCCGGGTTAGAAGAGTTGGTTTACCACCCGTGTTCCAAATTCCGACAATACTCGGGTCTTTCCGATGACGTCCACAAGCCCCAACTTCTCAAGACGCTCGAGGTCTCTGTGCGCCGTAGAGGGGCTTAATCCCATGTCGTTTTTTAGATCGGTAACCCGAGTGGAGCCCTTCTCCATGATGTAGTACAGGACGTCCTTGTCTTTATCGGACAGGTTTGGCACCATCGCAGAGAGTTCTTCTCGTCTGATATGGGTCGCGGGGGCAGGTCTTTCCTCAAGAGGCTGCACGCTAATGGTGACAACCGCTCCCGATCTGAGGTTGTCTTCGATGGTGATTCTTCCGTTGGAAAAAGAGAGGTACTCTTTTACCAGGGGCAGTCCAGAGCCCACGCCTCTGATGTAGGTTTTCATAGGGCCCGACGCCGAGGAGAAACCAGGCATCTGGGCTTTTTCCTTCTGCTCTATTCCGGGCCCCTGGTCTGCAAACCTGATGGTATTGCCCCGATCGAAGATGGAGACGACAACCTCCCTGAACTGGGCGTGGATGAAATTTTCACTTACTTCGCGGATTACGGTATAGGGAATCTTGCCGCCCGCTTGTGCAGCCTGGGTGTATGTGGTGCTTGCCAGGTTTTCGATGAACTCTGCGGTACCGTCGGGTTTTATCTCGGTAACCCGCGGCGCGCTACGCATGTCGTCATAGAAAGCTATTCTCGCCGAAGTGAGCGCTCTCGAGTAGTCTTCCGAGAGGGTCGCTTCGGTTGGAGAAGCGTTTTGTGGTGTGTTTGTGGTGTGTTCCAACGCTTTTTCCAATCCTATTCATCCCGACACGCGGAAAACCGATCGGGATTGCTTGATATGGGGCTATCAGAATAAGGGATTCGGAAAATTTGTTCCATAGTTTTCCAGATTCTTTCCTGTATGAGTGGAAAATTCCATCTTGTTCCATCACGTGTTTTCCGAGTTTTCCACAATTGATTAAGGAAAAGTGGAAAACGTAGAAAAATGGGTCCGGAAATTCCAAAATAAGCCATGAAACAATGGAAAACCGCAGGTCATAGAGTGTTTGAACGGTATAAATAACTCGTTGAGCTCCTGTTTGTTTCCTATAGGGACATAATGGTTGTTATGTGGCTCAACACAGACAAAACTCCAGGTGAATGAGGAAATACTTCTTTTGTGGAATAGTCAAGCAGTTCCTATAACCTTTTTTTACACCTCTTTTTCAAGCATCGGATAACGTTTTGAACAGCCCGTTTCTGGTTTTCTCTAAGTTTTCAACATTTTCAACAATCACGACCGGTATAGGGAGAAACTGGGATGAAAAATTCCCATGTTTCACGAATCCTTTTCCAATTTTTCCGCCTGTGGTTTTTCCGGCGGGATCTCAGGATGCCTTGCGCCTCTGGCTTGCCCATAGGGTACTGGGTCTTTACTTTCTCATTCGTTGTTGTATACTAGTGCGGCTATTCGCCGTATTAGGTTTATTGGCCTTCAAACCGTATAAAGGAGTCGATACTATGAAGCGCACTTATCAGCCGAATAAGCGCAAGCGCGCCAAGTGCCACGGGTTCCGCGCTCGTATGTCCACCAAGGGTGGTCGTGCTGTGCTGGCCGCTCGTCGTGCTAAGGGTCGCAAGCGTCTCACCGTGTAAGGGACTGGTGTCGGATTGAAATCGACAATTAAGTCGAGTGCCGATATTTCGAATCTCTTCACGCAGGGGAAAAAGTTCAGCACGCCCTTTTGTACGGTGCTTGTGCTTGAGCAAACACAACAACACGACCATGAAGCATCTCATGGTCGTGTTGCTTTTATTGCAGGAAAAAAGTCGGGCAATGCCGTGTGGAGAAACGGGGCAAAGCGCCGCCTGCGTGCCGTAGCGTTCGATCTGGGTGCACCCTGGTCGGGGTTTGACGTCGTTTTCCTGGCCCGTTCGTCGATACTGAAACCATCGTACAATAAAGTGGTCAAAGCTTGCAGGAACGCGCTGGTCAGTGCTGGAATCTTGGATGGTACTTCGCGATAATGCTCCGGGTCTGTCCTGATGTAAGAGAGTAGCATGAAGGATAAGGACACACGTTCTTTTGTCTCATCGATACCGTCTTTGGTGGCCATTGCGCTTATCAAATTCTATCGATACGCTATCTCTCCGCTGTTTCCAGCATGCTGCAGGTATGTTCCCACCTGCTCCCAATACGGCCTAACCGCCATAGAGCGGTTCGGCTTCTTCAAAGGGGGCTGGTTGACTATCAAGCGTATTTGCAGGTGTCATCCCTTCCATGAAGGTGGATATGACCCTGTACCAGATAAACTTTAGAAAGGTATTACGCACATGTGGGAGATATTTAAAGATTGGATCTTCAACAGCATCCAGTTCTTCGCAAATATCGTCGGAGACTGGGGACTGGCCATCGTTATCGTGACCCTGATCTTCCGCGCTATTCTTGCGCCGATCATGCACACCCAGATTAAGTCCAGTTATAAGATGCAGAAGGTTCAGCCTCTTATGACTGAGATTCAGGAGAAGTTCGCGAACGATCCTACGCGCATGCAGGAGGAGATGCAGAAGCTCTACGCCGAGTCCAAGTTCAATCCCTTGGCCGGTTGTCTGCCCATGCTTCTTCAGATGCCCATCTTTATTGCTATGTTCCAGTCTCTGCGCGAGATGGGCGAGCGCGACATTGATGGCACCCTGAGCTTCTACGGTCTGGTTAATGACCTGATTATGTCCCCTTCTGTGGCGTTCTCCCAGGGATTTTTCGCATTCCTTCCCTATCTTATTTTGATGTTGGTGTTCGCGTTTGCCACCTTCCTCCCTATGATTCTTCAGACCCTCAAGGGAGACAGCAAGCAGCGCTCCACCATGCTTATGACTGGTGTCATCATGTCCGTGATGATGCTCTGGATTTCCTGGTCCACCCCCGCCGGTGTTCTTCTGTTCTGGGGTACGTCCTCCATCGTGGGCATCGTCCAGCAGCAGATCACCAACTCCCTGCTCCGTAAGGCTGATGCGAAGGCCGAGGCAGAGGCACCTATTAAGCCCGTTTCCGTCAGCGTTGAGCGCAAGGTGAAGAAGAAGCGTCCCACCAAGAAGCGCTAGTCGGTTTTACTCTGCGATTCAGGTGTTCCCTACCCAACCATTCGCGTATGGGCGGCTGGTTTTTAGGGGACCGTCGAAAGGAATTCATCATGAATGAGGAAATCGAAGAAGTTGAGGCTATTCAGGCGGACGGCCCTCATACCAACACTCCTGAACTAACCGATGAGGAGCTCGATAGGGTAGCAGACACGGCCATTGACGTACTCCAGGGCATCATCGAGCACTTCAATGTTGGCGAAGTGACCATTGACGAATACGAGGGTGACGAGGGTGAACTCATTCTCGATATCACTGGTGATAATCTTGCCATTCTGATTGGTCGTCACGGAAAAACCCTCGATGCTCTGCAGTTTATCATCTCCTCCATCACTACTCGCACCCTTGGGTTCCGTTATCCCGTGGTGGTGGATGTCGAAGGGTACAAGAACCGGCAGCGCCAGAAGATCGAAGGTGTCGCCTTTTCTGCTGCTCGGAGGGCTGCCTCTTCCCATCGCAGTGTCAAGCTGCGCCCCATGACTCCCTACGAGCGGAGGATTGTCCATCTTGCCCTCCGTGACTATCCTGGGGTGGAAACCGCTTCTGAGGGCCAGGGAGCAGCCCGTCATGTGGTTGTGATTCCTCAGTAGTTGGGGTTTATGTGTAATAAAAAAGGCGTCTCACAAGAGGCGCCTTTTTTAATGAGTTGCATATGACCTACGGTATCATGGCATCTTGGTTATTGATGCAGGTTCACACCAATCGGGTTGATATCCGATACTGAAGATGAAATAGGGAGCATATGGGATCACTCCAAGATCTGGTCACGAACAAATACGGTTTTGACCTTACCGAACAACAGGAAGATATGGTGATACGAGACCTTGAATTGATTATCGAGGCCAATGCCACCATTAATCTAACCAGGATAGTATCGTGGGATTCTGCGATGTGTCGACATATTGAAGATAGCCTCGCCGGGGTGCCTTACGTGCTTGCCGCTCCCGATGGGTTGTATGGAGACCTTGGAACAGGCGGTGGCTTCCCCGGCATCCCTATGGCAATTGTCACGGGAAGAAAAACCTTGCTTGTGGATTCTGTCCAAAAGAAGATGCGGGTTCTTGATGGAGTGATACATGAACTTGGTTTATCCAATCAGGTTTCAACCTATGCAGGTCGAATAGAAGATTTGGCAAAGCAACGGAGAGGCGAGTTTGCTGTTCTTACCGCCCGGGCCTTAAGTTCACTCCCCTCACTGTTGGAATTGGCATCTCCTCTTCTTAAACTGCATGGCCGCCTTGTTTGTTATAAGGCAAATCCCTCTGATGCCGAGATGGAATCGATGAGGAAGATTGTCCGTAAGCTAGGGTTCTCTCTGCCTGAAATGCATCAGTTTGATCTAGAAGATGGTTCTCATCGTACGATCATGGTTTTTCAAAAGGTTTCAAAGGCGTCGATTTCCCTTCCAAGGAGAATTGGCCTTGCTCAAAACGAGCCCCTTGCATAACACTGTTGTGTGAATAGCCCCTATGTTTCACGTGAAACATAGGGTTCTTGCGTTTCTACTGCTCCTATGTTTAATGCGGAGGTGTATCACCATTATTGGGGTGTTGCAGCGTTTCGTGTTGAGATGCCAGGGAGGTCTTGCTATATGACAATTCTTCTTGTCACAAAAAGATTTGTCACAAGAAGAATTGTCATACAGGTTTCAGAGTGATTTTTTCCTTGGATAAACTACAGGATTATTCTTGGTATCGAGGTTGAGCAACATTGATTAGAGGCTTTTGCGTCTATAATGCCTGCCAAACAATTTGTTTCACGTGAAACATCTTCTTCAAACGAGTCATCACATCATTAACGAATGAAATGCATAGAGAAGGGGATGGGATGGGTCTATTCGATAGCTTTAAAAGACAACCGGTTCAAGACTTTGCTCATGCAACGCAATCTCAGAAACCTGAGCCTGAGATGCCTAAGGAGACCGAAGTGCGTCCGCAGTCTTCAACTCCAAATGTTGAAGCCAGTGAGAATTGTCAATTTGTTAGTGAAGATAGAAACCTGGCTGACGACGTGAGGAAGGCAAACGTGCAAAACACCCAAGACCAATCATTCTCTCCAGCGCCCATACGGACATACGCAGACAAGAAACCCGTTACCCATGTGGTTGGAACGACGAAGACCTTTGCGATTTTGAACCAAAAAGGCGGAGTTGGTAAATCCACCACAACTATCAACCTTGGAGCCGCACTGGGCGAACTCGGTAAACAGGTCCTCGTTATTGATCTGGACCCTCAAGGAAACACCTCTTCCGGTCTTGGCATTGAGAAAAACAGGCTCTCTCAATGCGTGTATGACGTGATTCTCGGTGGTGCAGCGCTTACGGATGTGATCATTCCTGATGTCTGCCCGGGACTCGATGTTGTTCCTGCCACTATCAATTTGGCTGGTGCTGAAGTTGAGCTTGTTGCAGAAATGGCTCGAGAACTAAGATTGAAAGAAGCCATTGGTAAGGTGAAAGGCCGGTATGACTATATCCTGATTGATTGCCCTCCTTCCCTTGGTCTGCTCACAGTTAACGCTCTTGTTGCAGCCGATAAGTTGCTCATTCCTATTCAGTGCGAGTTCTATGCACTGGAGGGTGTGACAAAGCTGCTTGATTCCATGAAGCGCGTGAAGACCTACTTGAATCCATCATTGGATATCTTCGGTGTGTTGCTCACCATGTATGACGGACGGACGACGCTTTCAAAACAGGTTGCGCAAGAGGTTCGCAACTACTTTAAGAGGGCGGTATTTGAAACGGTTATTCCGAGAACGGTGAAAATCTCAGAGGCACCGAGCTATGGACAACCGATTACGGAGTATGACCCAACTGGTAAGGGTGCAGAATCCTATAGGAAGCTTGCAAAGGAAGTGATTGCTCGTGGCTAAGCCAAAAAAGGGATTAGGCCGTGGTCTAGGTGCACTAATGGGTTCTGCGGAATATCCGACCGTATCCGAGCAGGAAGAAACCACGACATCTCAAACCTCACCTTCTCCATCTCCAGCTCGTGAGGTGATTAGAGAGTCTGATCTTTCCACAGAGGACCGAGAGACCATCAGTGTTGAATCCGGAGAGAATGATCCCTACGGAAAGTCCTGGCAGAGGGCTCAAGCGGTAACGCCTATACCCAGGCCTGTTGATACAAGGGTTGCTGGCGACGTTCCAAGAAATGCATATGTGGAACCAGTGGTATACCAAAGAGATGTGGTGGCCTCTGCTGATGATGAAATTACAGGCGCAGATCCTGTGGTAGAGATTTTCCGGCCGGATGATCAATCCCCTGTTGTGGTCCCTTCGCCATCAGAAGAGGCAGAAGTTCCTCAAAGCACTTCTCAGGATGAGACTGAAAACCTCCTGCAGGTGAAGCAAACTGACGAAGTGTCCATTGAGTTAGTGTATCCAAATCCAAATCAACCGCGCACCCATTTTGATCAGGATGAACTCGAGGAATTAACCACCTCAATTAAGAAAGACGGCCTGCTTCAACCTATTCTTGTGAGGGAGCGAGGTACTGGCTATGAAATCATTGCCGGAGAACGTCGTTGGCAGGCAAGTAAAAAGGCTGGTCTCACCAAGGTTCCCATCAGGATTAAAGAAGCTGATGATTACCAGGTCCTTGAGCTTGCGTTGATTGAGAACCTTCAACGAAGCGACCTAAATCCCATTGAGGAGGCCTACGGATACAAGAGAATGATGGAGCGGGGTGGTAAGACCCAGTCTGAGATTGCTCTAGCTGTATCAAAGGGAAGATCAACCATCGCTAACGCCCTAAGATTGCTTGACTTGCCCGAGGACGCCCAAAAACTGCTGTTCGAAGGGGTGATTACCGCTGGTCACGCCCGTGCGATTCTTTCTATTCCTAGTGAAGAGGGAAAGAAGAAGCTGACAGAGAAGCTTACCAACGAAAAGTTGTCTGTTCGCGAGGCAGAGTCAATTGCTAGGCTCTTGGCGAGCAAGGATAACCCGAAGCCAAAGGTGAAGAAGGACCCCGTTCCTCAGCTGTACAAGACGGCTGCTAAGACCCTTACCAAGGAATACGGTAGTAAGGTTAGGATTCGCAACACCGGTGGGAAAAACCGTATTGAGATTGAATTCAAGGACGAAGAAGACCTTCAAAGACTGTTTGACCTGATGAATCCAGCTCGATAGCACAGTTGACACAAGACGATACGGGCTCTTTTGTGAGCCCGTATTATTAGCCCATAATGCGTGAATCGGTGGACATATGCCCCTTGAATTAATCAAACCCCTAAAGCTTTGCACCCCTGAACAGGTTCAATCAGCCCTTCAGAGCCAGGGATACCCTGCCTATCGCGGAAAACAGATTCTTCAGTGGGTCTATCAAAAGGGTGTCTCATCTTATGATGAAATGACTAACCTTTCAAAAGCTATGCGAGCAGATTTGGCCGCATCGATGCCGCTTCATAAGGCTACTATTGTAGAAAAAAGGATTTCAAAAGATGGTACACGTAAATACGTGGTGGAATTCTATGACGGTTCTCAAGCGGAAATGGTTGCGATACCCGCCCCTGACAGATTGACAGTGTGCTTTTCAACCCAGATAGGATGCCCTATGGGATGCGTGTTCTGTGCCACGGGTAACGAGGGATTTGGAAGAAATCTTGGGCCTGGTGAGATTGTGGATCAGGTGGTACTTGCCCAAGAGGATATGGGAATGAGGGTAAGTAACCTTGTGGGGATGGGACAAGGGGAACCATTCCTGAACTTCGAAAACACCATCTCCGCAATGCGTATTATGAACTCAAAAGATGGGTTGGGTATCGCGGCGAGAAAGATGGCGGTTTCCACCTGTGGGATTATTGACGGAATACAGAGATTAGCAGTGCAGCCTGAGCAATTCACCTTAGCGGTTTCCCTGCATTCTGCGATTCAAGAGACTCGGGATAGGCTGATGCCGAAGATGATAACTACCACCCTCGGTACGCTTCGCCAGGCAATACAGTCATATTGCGCACAGACACACCGCCGTGTGACCTTTGAATACATGTTGGCCGAGGGTGTGAATACTGATAATCGTCATCTCGATGCGCTTGTGGGGTATTGCAAGGGTCTATTGTGTCACGTGAACCTAATCACTTTGAATTCAGTTGAGGGCTCTGATTTGAAACCCACCACAAAACGGAGGACCCAGGTATTCCTTGAAACCCTTGAATCAGAGGGGATTGAGGCAAGCATCAGGGAGTCTCGCGGTTCTGATATTCAGGGTGCGTGCGGGCAGTTAAAGCACGCGAGAAATAGTGACAGGGGATAATTGATGAAGCATGGTGAGGTATGGCGTGCGGCGATGTCGCGGTTTCGTATGATGATGGTTGTTAACGATTTACAAGAGTACCTATAATGCTTGGTTTGAGCACGGATTAGGACAGGAAAGAACATGGCATATTCTGGTAATCCTAAAGAGTATTCGGTTGCGGTTCTGTACGGTGGTACCAGTGGTGAGCGGCCGGTTTCGTTGAATTCTGGATCGAGCTGTGCAAAGGCCCTAGAAGGATTGGGTTTTAAGGTCACCCTGATTGACACGGCGGATACGCAGGATCTGTCAAGGCTAATTACCGACGAGTTTGATGTGGCGTTTATCGCACTCCATGGTCGCGGCGGCGAGGATGGTACCATCCAGGGCTTTCTTGAGACCTTAGGCATTCCGTACACCGGATCCGGCATCCTTGCAAGCGCTCAGGCTATCAATAAGTCTAAGACCAAAGAACTCTATGCCCAGGCCGGGCTTCCCGTGGCGGATTCGGTGACCGTAGGCAAAGGTGATCCCTTAAATGATGATGACCTCGCTGGCATTATGGATGAGATTGGTATTCCCTGCGTAGTCAAGCCTGCCACCGAGGGAAGCTCTCTTGGGATGACCATAGTCAAGGATCCCGCAGATATGAGGGGTGCTATCGATACGGCCTTGGGTGTAGACGATGAGGCCATGGTGGAGCAGTTCATCGAAGGGCTTGAACTCACCGTTGGTGTGATGGGCAATGATGAACCTCAAGCGCTTCCCGTTATTCAAATCGTCCCCACTGAGGACGAGTTCTACAACTTCCACGCAAAGTATGCCGCCGGTGGCAGCACCCATCTCTGCCCTGCTCCAATTTCAGCCGAACTGACCGAGCAGCTTCAAAATCTTGCAGTTGCGGCCCATATGGTGCTTGGGTGTAAGGGTGTGACAAGAACTGACATCCTTGTTAAAGACGATGGGAGCTGTTGGATTTTGGAAACCAATACGCTTCCGGGTATGACGGGCACTTCCCTGGTTCCCGATGCAGCTCGTGCTATAGGAATAGAATTCCCCGAGCTGTGCGAAAAGATTGTTGCAATGGCTCTTGAATAAGAACAGATGTTCGTATATACTACATGCTCTCAGATATCAGAAGAGTCCGAGAGCGTGTAGTCCAAGTAATGCAAGAGCAATAAGCACCCCGATAAATGCATACCCGATGAAGTAGCACCCCTTGTTTCCTTTACGCGCCTGGTCAAGGAGTTTGTCGTGATTTGTACGGTGGTCTTTAAGGATTGCCGTACCTTTGCCACCTCTGGGAATCTTCACTTTCCCCGAAGGGGTCCAGGATTGAGGATCGGTGAGTATTTGAGTGATGGTTTCCTGGCTCAATTGAGGATCAGGTCTGAACCCTTCGCCAGCACGTTGGGCAAACGCATCAAGGAATCGTTCAAACTCGGAGGCGTACCTGGGGGCATAGGCAATAAGTGCCACCTGCCCCCAGTAATCCATATTGACACCTTCCATGGTGCATGCGCAGAAACTTAGTACGTACTTGATGGTCCAGCCTTTTGCTGAAAACACCTCCACCTTGTGGGATGTGTTGCGGTCGAGATACCCGATGATTTGTCCAAAACGGTTTTGGAGCCACGCGACGTTGTTCATATCGGCATCAAGCTTCAGAACCACCTCGCCGATGTCTCCTACGGCGTTGTCGGGTCCGTCAATCACGGCACCGGACTTGGAATCTGTAGTGTCGAAGCGTACGTAAGACCCGAAATATAAGTCGTTGGGGTGAATTCGTGGCATGAGGGGCCTTTCATGGGAGGTGTGGCAATCAGCGGGTATTATCTTCCAAATCTTTTCTTAATGCAGTCGGGGATGCCGGTGAGCTAGATTGTAACCTCCGTTGGCTGGAGGGTGTGGCGTGGGCTCTGCATGCAAGGCGGTTTAGGTGCGCAATTTGTTGAATTGGGGTAATGAGATGTCTAAGAAAAACCGGGTAGATGAGTATATAACCCAAGGAACCCCTGATGAAATACGGGAGCGATACTGCGCACTGAAAGAGCTTGCGGAGCTGTCGGATTACGGTGATCTAGACCGAGACCTGGTGGTCATCGATACGGAGACCACAGGAGTATCTTTTGAGAAGGATGAATTAACCCAGATAGCGGCCGCGCGTCTTGAAAAAGGGGAGATTACGGAATGGTTCGTGACATTTGTTAATCCTGGCAAGCATATACCAGAGGACATCTCTCATTTGACCAACATCTACGATTCAGATGTTGAATCCGCTCCTGATCCCATAACTGCCCGCAGGATGCTGGCGGATTTTGTGGGGTCGGCAACCTGTGTGGCTCATAACGCGGCCTTCGATTTCAATTTCTGTACAAAGGGTCAGGGAGGGGAGCCTCTGAAAGAGAACCTTTGGATAGACTCGCTGGATATGGCGCGCATAGCCCTTCCTCGCTTGACGTCTCATCGTTTGATAGACCTGGTGAAAGCTTTTGACTGTCCAATTTCTACCCACAGGGCCGATGCTGACGTTGAGGCGTTGTGCGCTGTGTATAGGATTCTGCTCGCAGCCATTGAGACTATGCCCTACGAACTTGTCAGGTATATCGGGTCCCTTGCCACTCCCGATCAATGGCCAACAGGGGTTGTATTTGAACTGATTTCCCGAAAGATGGCTGCGAAGACGGAGAACTCCTGTGCTTGCACCATAGAGCCCCCTAACGTTCCCCTTAGTATCCGTCATTTACGCAAAACGAGAGTGTTTCACGATAAACAACCAGTTCAGAATGGAAATTTGGAGAACAGTATTGGAAATGACCCCGAAAGCGCGCCCCACAACGCTCTAGGAAAGATGAATAACAGCCTTGAAAGTGTGCTCGAATTTCCTACTCCAGAAGAGCTTGATGAGGCGTACACCCCCGAGGGTATCGTCGGGCGGATGTATGAGGGTTTTGAGCCGCGCCGGGAACAGGTGGTAATGGCGCAGAAGATCCTTTCTGCCTACGCAACCAACACCAACCTCACGGTGGAGGCGGGTACCGGGGTGGGTAAGTCCATGGCGTATCTTCTTCCCTCTGCCATCGCCGCACTGCGAAGTGAAGCAACTTTTGGTATCGCCACGAAGACCAACGCACTTTTGGATCAGGTTATGTATAAGGAGCTGCCCCTTCTTGCGGATGCGTTGCAGGATGCGGGCTACGGCACACTTCGATATGTGAGCCTGAAGGGGTTCAGTCACTATCCCTGTTTGCGGATGGTGGAAAAGTTAACGAAGGAGCCTGCGCGACAGGTGACCTACCAGGGAAAAGAATACTCACAGGCGCCTTCGATTGCCGCTTTGCTATCGTTTATTGAGCAGACCTGTTTTGATGATCTTGATGGGTTGAAGATTGATTACCACACGCTGCCCAGGTATTCGTTCTGCGTGAGTTCGCAAGACTGTCTGCGGAGGAAGTGTCCCTATTACAATAATTATTGCTTCGTTCATGGATTGCGCAAACAGGCGGAAACCGCCCATGTGGTGGTCACCAACCACGCACTCTTCTTCTGTGATCTTGCAATGGATGGCGGATTGCTTCCTCCTGCTCGGTACTGGGTTGTTGATGAGGCCCATGGTGCAGAGTCGGAGGCACGAAGGGCCCTCGCGGTCAACCTTGACGCTCAAGAGATGCTTCGTCTTGCGTACAAGATGGAGTCCGATGAAGCCCGCAGAAATCCGTTCCTTCGAGCGGAGAGAGTTGTAAACACTAGTGGCGATGAGTTCTCGGACGCTTCGACCCTGTTCTATGGGCTTACCGAGAAGGCTCGATCTGCCGGAAAGGAATTTGCTGCCCGAGCCCGAGATCTATGCGCTAGTTTCAAGGGGCTGCTTTCCTGTGAGGCTGCTGGCTCAAACAAGGGATATGAGACCATTGAGCTGTGGATAAACGACAAGGTCAGGGCCTCGGCTGCGTTTAAGAGCGTGCGTGGTTGCGGCCGAGAGTTTATTGGTGCTGCTGAGCGTCTTATCAATTCAGGAAACGAGTTGGTGGCGTATCTTGAAAGCGAGGACGGGGTACAGGAGGTCCAGCGAGAAATCGCCGTTGTGGTGATGGAGGCCAAAGAGATGCTCCAGTCCTGCGACATGATTCTCGAGCAGGCATCCCCTGCCTACGTGTATTCGGCGAAGCTGCATCGTAAGTCGGACAGGTTGGTAGACTGCTTGACTGCACAACCGGTGGATGTGGGTGAAATCCTGAACGAAACCCTTTATGAGCAGACGAATAGCGTGGTGTATACCAGCGCTACCATCAGTGTCGGCGAGGATTTTCGGGTGTTCGAAAGTGCCATGGGTCTGAACAGGACTGAATCCTCCCAGGCAGGCTGCTGCATGCTTGGCTCAAGTTACGACTTCAACACCAACATGCAGGTGCTGGTGATACAGGATATCCCCGAGCCTAATCAGCCTGGGTACCTTGAGGCCTTGTCAGAATTGCTTACACGTGTTCATGTGGCACAGCAAGGAAGTATGTTGACCCTTTTCACCAACAGAAGGGAAATGGAGACCTGTTTTGCCTCGGTGGATCCCCGATTGAAGGAAGCGGGTCTGCGGCTTATCTGTCAGAAGTGGGGAGTGTCCAATAAGGGACTGAGGGATGATTTCTTGAAGGACACGAGTATCTCTCTGTTTGCGCTCAAGAGTTTTTGGGAGGGTTTCGACGCTCCAGGTGCAACCTTGCGCGGTGTGGTGATTCCGAAACTGCCCTTTGCAAAGCCTACAGACCCTCTTTCTTGTGAACGTGCAACACGGGATTCAGCGGCGTGGTCCCATTACATCCTGCCTCAGGCGATTATCGAGGTAAAGCAGGCAGCCGGACGTCTGATACGGACTTCAACCGATAAGGGAGTGCTCATTTTGGCAGACAAAAGACTATTGACAAAAGGGTATGGACGATTGGTGCTCAGATCTTTGCCAAGCAGAAACATCACCACATGCTCTACCGATGAAGCGGTTGAGATTCTACGCAGGAGCATAGAGAGCGCGTGAACCCCGTGAAATGTGTAGGACACCTGAATGATGGGACCATATAAGGAAGCGAAGATACAATAATCCCCATGTCAAAGCAGCGTAGGCAAAACGGATTCTGGAACAGCCTCCATATCAAGCGGGGCACCTCGGGCACCTCAAACGAGCTGTCCTTTTCCGTGTTGGATAAACGCAAAGAGCAGGATGTACCTCCCGAATCATCCATTAACGTGGAGAAGATCGGAGGGGTGTATCTTCAAACCAACGGCAGGTCTATTGGTCTTCGAAAGGCAAAAGAGAGGGGCAAGAAGGAAGCAGGGGTAAAGAAGCCCCACCTTTCTCTGCCTGCTGGAATTACTCCTACGGGACAAAACACAGGGACAACCCCGGTACTGGGGTCATCCGAAGGATCGGGTGTGGAATCAAGCCGGGAATCCAGAAAGCAAAAGAAGCGTCGTGAGCGCGCCCTGGCTGATCCAGAGGCCGAGATTTCCAGAAGGAAACGCAACCGCACGGTTCGCCGTGTGTTGTTTGGCGCGGTGGTGTCGCTTGTTCTTGCGGGCGTTGGGTTCTATTCGGTTCAGTATGTGATGAATCAGTACCAGACCCAGCTTGATGGCATGTCTTTGCTGCAACGGGGGCTTGACGAATTGACCACCGCAGATGATCTGGTGCTTCCCATGGACGGTGTGGTGACGGGAAGCGTAGACGAGACCACCGTAGAGACTATCACCCAGGTTGAAGAGGGGATATCCGGCGCGCAGGTGCACATATCTGCAGCTGAAACCTTCGCCCAGGATGCTGCGGAAACCCTTACCACGGATGAGGAGCGTGCTGTGGCGGATAAGCTGAGCGAATCCGCCCAGGCTCGTCGGGATATGATGGAGCAGGCCCAGATCATCATGGAGTCGGAGAAGATGGCCATTTCAGCTATCGCGTCTATGCAGGAATGCTGGACGTTGCTTATTCAGGCAGACCAGCTTATTAAGGATGCCGCCGCGTTGGTCCAAAACACCACGGTTGAAAATGTGCAGGCATCCCAGGAAAAGACTCAGGAGGCCCTTGACCTGCTGTATCAGGCGCAAATCCTGCTTGCTCAGGCCCAGGAGGCGTACCCCAATGCGAATCTGTCCATGTACGGGCCGTATATTGAGGTGCGGATAGAATCCTGCCAATACGCCATCGCGTCCGATGAGGCAATTTACCTCCAGGATAAGGCGACTGCGGAGTACAACAACGATATGTTCAACCAATGCGAGGCTCAAGCGGCCGAGCTTGCGTCCTCGTTGCCCGCAGAGCCGGCTGCCCCTATCCTTACCGCTTTTGATGAGGACACCCAGCAGGCCCGAGATTCGTATCTTGATGCGCGGATTCGAGCCTCCCAGTCAGATGCGTATATTAGGGATTATCTGGGGCAATCCGAACAGTGATATATACTGTGTAAGATTATGCCGATGATTTGGCAAAAAGACTGAACATGTGTGAAAGGGCCTATATGAGCACGCCTTTCGATCATATCCACTATCTCTCTCAGGAAATTGGCGCACGCCCCGCTGGAACTGAGGAGGAGCAACAGGCCGCTTTGTACATCGCAGAGCGCCTGAAGGAGGAGAGCAACCTTCCTGTGGGCATCGAGGACATTACCTGCAACTCGAATCCTCGCCTTGCCCAGACCATCCTGTTTGGCATTTCCTTTGTTGCCGCCGCGCTGACAATCCCTCTGAAGGTTGTCTCTATTCCCGCAATCGTGATTTGCATCGCTGCAGCATTGCTTCTTGCCGCAGAGATTTTCGACAAGCCGTTGCTGTCCCGCCTGTTCATGAAGGGTGTGAGTCAGAATGTGGTGGCAAAGTACGAGCCCACCTTTAACGCTGAGACCCAAGGCGCCCGCCGCCGCAAGATTGTCATTGTTGCCAATTACGATTCCGGCAAGGTCAGGCACGATCTGAAAAACAGCCTGCTTGGCGTACGCAGGTACATTCAGATTGCCGAGTGTGGCGCCATGGTGGCAATCCCTTTGATCATCCTGGTGAGGATGTTCGTTACCATTCCGGCTCTGACCACCGCGACATTGGTTCTGCTCGGAATCGCTATGGCTCTGACGCTGTTGCCGGTTATCAGCTACATCGTGGAATCCGCCTCCCAGTACACCGAGGCGGCAAACGCTAATGCTGCCGGTGTCGCGGTGATGATGGAGGTTGCCCGCCGTATCGGAACTGGCGAGGCTATGGAGGTCTCAACCACTGATAGGGCCCCTGAGCGCCGCGGCCTTGAGGCCGCCATCGCCGCAGGTCTAGTGCCCGATGGGGCTACCATTGAATATGACGAAGCGCCCTATGCCCAAGACGGCACCGAGCGCGGGGTGGTATCCGGAGAGGGCCTTGCCGCTGCAAAGGCCGCCATTGCCGCGCTGACCAATGAGCCGCTGCTTGAAACCCCTGCCGCCGTGTCTCCTGAAGAGGCGGTAGCTGCAATGGTGGGTGCAGGTGTGGTGGGCCAAACCGTCAACGCAGCCATCCAGGATGGGGCGGACCTTACGTCCCAGGTTGCCAACATGGGTGAGTTTGGGACCTCTGATACCCACAGCGATGAGAACGGTAGCTTCCGTATCCAGGACGCAGGGGATGGGGTGGAGTTCAGCATCATTGCGGATGACGCTGACGGACAGGACGCTTCGACTGAAGACCCCTCCCAGAAGCTTGCCGAAGAGGCTTCCCCTTGGGACGAATTGGTACCCCAGCAGCCTTTGGTGCAAACGCTGGTTGAGGAAACCCAGCAAGCGCCTTCTGTCCCCGACTGGTTTACCGCAGGCACTGCCAACGCGCGCAAGAACACTACTCAGGACGGCATCCAGGAGGCAGGGGAGTATCGGTCCCGCTACGCGGATTATCCCGTCAACGTTGAGGCGGAGGCGGCTGATGATGCGCAGGAGCAGGGTCTCTCTGTGGCGGAGCAGCCCGTTGCGCTACACCCTGCGATAGAGCAGCCCCAGGTGGAGTATCCCCTGGTCTCTCCCGCGGCGGAGCGGATGAACTCCCAGGAGCGTTTTGACACGGTGGCCATGCCCGCGTTGGATATGGGCAATCTTGATCTTGACCAGCTGCGGGCCCAGGCCGAGCATCCCGCAGCAAACGCGGACGTTGCCCGTAGTGCTGCGGTTGAGCTTCCTGCAATTGAGATTCCAGAGATTGGGCCTCAGGTGCAGCCCGTTGCTACGGTTCAGCCCGAGGATGCTTCCCTGAACGGGGAGGGGTCCTTCAATAATCAGGTGATTCCCATTGCCATCCCTATGATTACTCCCGAAAACGCCTCGCCCCAGGCCCGGGCCCAAGCTCCTATTCTGACGCTGCCCGCCATTGAGCCTTTCTCTGAGGCTCCTGCGGAGCCTCGGCTGGTGACCTTTGAGGAACTTCGCACCCGCGTCCCCATGGTGCCGATGGATATTCCTGCTGTCGAAGCGTCCTCTGACCAGGGTGGGGCTGGAGATGCAGGCACGGCCTCTGCTGGCGCAGATGTTCCTGAGGTTCGCAGGGCGTCTTCCGCACGTCCTACGAAGCCCGCTCCCACCAAACGGCCTGGTCGCACCGGGCTTTTGAACCTGCCCACCATCGGTGGTGACGGTGATGCCGCGTCTGCAAGCGGGGCTGCTGTCATGGGCGGTGCGGCTGCAGCAAGCGGAGTTGCTGGTGTAACCGGTGCTTCTGCCATGAATGGGCCAGCTGCTGCGAAGGGATCCGCGCCCGGATCTCGTTTAGCGGATGATACGGATGCCACGGTGGCGTTTACTCCTGTCTCTGCGACGGATGACCAATTCGTAGATGATGCCTCTGATGAGGGATTCGGTGGGGGGCTGGGAAGCTTCTCCGATCAAAGTTTTGTTCCTCAGGCAGAAATCGAAATGCCTAAGTCCCGCTTGGCACGACTGTTCGGTGGCGGCGGTGGCAAGAAGCGAAAGCGCATCAAGGAGGAATCCGCCTCCGAGTGGCTTGGTGTGGACGAGGATTTTGACGCACGTAAGGCTGGCAAGAATCGGGGTGGCTGGGAGAGCTTCCGTGAGGATTGGGAGGGCGGCAGTTTCTCTGGAATTCGCATGGACCGCGACCCAAGCCGCAAGGTGGAGCCTTTGAACCTTGTTGACAACACCAGAGACGTCACAAACCAAGAGATGAGCGAGTTTGCCGCAGTGGCGGCAGAGGCTGCCCGCCTTGCAGGAAAGAACGCCTTCACCGAAGAGGACTATGCGGCCGTGTACAGTTTTGCCTCGGGCGATATCAACACGGAAGTCTGGTTTGTGGCCCTTGGCGCCGGACTGGCGGAAAACGGCGGCATCAAGGCATTCCTCTCTGAGCACGTGGCCGATATGCGTGGAGCGGTTCTGATTAACCTGGAGGCTCTTGGTGGCGGACGGTTGGCGTATCTGGAGCGTGAAGGCGAACTGACCCAGAAGAACACCAACGCGCGCATGCGCAGGTACGCGCAACGGGCGTCCCAGGCAAGCGACGTTGAGATTATCGAAGGCGTGGTGGACTGGAGGGATAGTGCTGCCAGCTATGCGCTGAAGCACCACATGCAGGCCATCACAATCGCAGGCATGGACGGCAACAAGCCAGCACGCTTCGCCGAAGCTGATGACATCATCGAGAACATCGACGCTGCCATGCTTGATGAAGCCGCGGACTATGTGATCCAGCTGATCAAGAACATATAAACCCAGGATACGGACGGGCTTGCTGCAGCGGTGAGCCCGTCAAACTGTTGTCGAAGCGTACGCGCTTGGGGCATTGGATACACCTGAAGCTAAGAAACAGATTTTCCGCACCTGCACCCCGTCGTTTCTTCTGTATAGTGGAAGCACCAGTTCGCGGGGCCTGAGGGGGCATCGCGTTACCTACGAACGGAGGATGTCATGGCGGTTGAGGGGTATTGCGTCAAGTGCAAGGCCAAGAAGGAAATCGTAAACCCGGTTGAGAGTGTGACCAAAAACGGAAAGCCCATCGTTAAGGGCATCTGCCCCGACTGCGGTACTACGGTGTGCCGTATAGGAGCCACAAAGTAAACCGCCTGAGTTTCGAGCCGACACATGCCCCAAGGGCCGCCGAGTGTGCGAATCCGAAGGATTCCGCTGCGGATGCGGCCTGCGGGGCATTATTTTATGCACTGGTATGGATACGCGTTGCTATTTATCCAAAAGACCGTCCGTTGTAGCGTTTTGAAGGGCAAAGCTGGTGGTGGTTTGAGATAATCCCGGGATGCAAAAGAACGGACCAGCGTCGTAAGGGAGAAACCACCTATGGAAAAACGGCCCTTTGCCACAAAAGACCAGCTTGAGGCAATCGCCGAAGAGTACGGCACCCCTTTCCATCTCTATGACGAAGCGGGCATCCGCCGAAACGCCCAGGCCGTGAAGGAGGCTTTTGCGTGGAACCCTGGCTTTCGGGAGTACTTTGCCGTAAAGGCCACCCCGAACCCCTTCCTCATGTCCATTCTGCAAGAGTACGGCTGCGGTTTTGACTGCTCCAGTTATACGGAGCTGCAGCTTGCCGCGGCGGTTGGGGCCCGAGGCAGCGACATCATGTTTAGCTCCAACGAGACTCCCTTTGCGGATTATGCGTTGGCATCTGAGCTGGGAGCTATCGTGAATCTTGACGACATCTCCCACATTGATTTCTTCGAGCAGGCCGCAGGGGGCATTCCCGAAACCGTGAGCTGCAGGTTTAACCCTGGCGGCATGTTTGAGATCAGCAACGGAATCATGGACAACCCTGGTGATTCCAAATACGGCATGACCACGGACCAGCTGTTTGAGGCGTTTCGCATCCTGAAGTCCAAAGGGGCTCAAAACTTTGGCATCCATGCGTTCCTGTGCAGCAACACGGTAACCAATGACTACTATCCCAAACTCGCCCGGGTCCTCTTTGACCTGGCGGTACGACTTCAGCAAGAAACCGGCGCCCATATTGCCTTTATCAACCTTTCGGGAGGTGTGGGGGTTGCCTATACCCCAGATCAAACTCCCAATGATATATATGCAATTGGCGAAGGGGTCAAAGCCGCCTTTGAGGAAATCCTGGTTCCTGCTGGCATGGGGGACGTTGCCATTTTCACGGAAATGGGTCGTTTCATGATGGCGCCCTATGGTGCCCTTGTGACCAGGGCAATTCACCATAAGCATATATATAAGGAGTACGTGGGCGTAGATGCGTGCGCAGTGAACCTGATGCGCCCTGCCATGTATGGGGCATATCACCATATCACGGTCATGGGTAAGGAGGATGCACCCTGCGACCATGTGTACGATGTGGTGGGAGGTTTGTGCGAGAACAACGACAAGTTTGCCATAGACCGTGCCCTGCCTGAGATAGAGGATGGTCCTGAGGGGGACTTGTTGTTCATCCATGACACGGGAGCCCATGGATTCAGTATGGGATACAGCTACAACGGAAAGCTGAAAAGCGCGGAGATTTTGCTGAAGGAGGACGGGACCTTTCAGTTGATCAGACGAGCGGAGACGCCATCTGACTACTTTGCCACCTTTGACTGCTTTGAGCCCTACGCTCATCTTAGTCAAGGATAGGGACCAGTACAGGCCGAAGTAGGATGCCGAAGCAGGATGAACGCCTCGGCCGTGTGAACATCATGAATTGCCCCAAGGCAAAGTTGGCACACTATGAGTAAGGCATGTTGAGAGCTAGAACACGTAATAGTCATCCCGGATGAGAGATGAAATTGGAGGAATAGGATGGAACTGAAGAATCTGCGAGGATCCATTGTCGCGCTGGTCACCCCCTTTGCCGAGGATGGAAGCGTTGACTTTGATGCCCTTGGCCGACTGATTGATTTTCAATTGGAAGGGGGCACCGATGCGTTGCTGGTGCTCGGAACCACGGGCGAGTCCTCAACCATGACCCATGAGGAGGACGACGAGGTGGTAAAGTACACCGTGGCTCGCGTTGCCGGTAGAGTGCCGGTGATTGCAGGCAGCGGCTCTAACTGCACTCAAACCATGGTGGAAAAGAGCCTGAGTTTCCAGGCCTTGGGTGTTGACGGATTGCTGCTGATCACCCCCTACTACAACAAGGCCAACGAGGAGGGCATGTACAACCACTTCAAGACTGTTCTTGACGCGGTGGACATCCCTTGCATCCTCTACAACGTGCCTGGCAGGACCGGCTGCTCTATCTCTGAGTCCGTGGTGGCCCGTTTGGCAACCCATCCCAACGCCCTGGCCATCAAGGAGGCCTCTGGAAACATGAGTTACTCCGCAAAGGTCGCCCGCTATTGCGGCCCCGATTTTGGCATGTTCTCCGGCAACGACGACATTGTGGTGCCCATGATGGCTTTGGGCGCCCGAGGCGTGATCAGTGTGTGGGCCAACATCATGCCCAAGGAGGTCCATGAGCTGTGCGTGGCCTTTGACCAGGGCCGTCTGCAGGATGCCCTGGACATTCAGCTGCGTTGCCTTGAGGTGATCAACTCCCTGTTCTGCGAGGTGAATCCCATTCCCGTCAAGGGTGCCTTGGAGATGATGGGCATGGGCAAGGCTGTGTACCGTCAGCCCCTAGCCCCCATGAGCGAGGCCGCGGCCAATAGGGTGCGCGCTGCTCTGAAGGAGGTGGGCGTCATTGACTAAGACCCGGGTGATGGTGGTCGGAAACGGCCGTATGGGTAAGATTATTGCCGAATTGGTCCAGGCCGATGAGTCCATGGAGCTTGTTGGCATGGTGGGACTCGAGGATAAGGACACCCTGCTTGATGCCGCTGCTGCCGCCGACGTGGCAATTGACTTCTCCCATAAGGACATGCTTCCTCTGACCTTGGCATACGCCCAGCGTACCGGCGCTGCCCTGGTGGAGGGGGTTACGGGTTACGGCCCCGAGGAGATGGATCTTCTTGCTCAGCTAGGAGAGACCAGGCCGGTTGTCTACAGCGCCAACTACTCATTGGGCGTTGCGGTGCTCAAGCACGTGGTGGCTCAGGCCGCCGAAGCCCTAGAGGACTTTGACGTGGAGATTGTGGAAACCCACCACAACCAGAAGGCGGACGCTCCCAGCGGAACTGCAAAGCTGCTGATTGCCGCGGTCGACCCTCAGGGTCAGCGGGAAATCTGCACGGGAAGAAGCGGCATGACCGGCGCTCGTCCCAAGCGAGAGATTGGGGTTCATGCGCTACGTGGGGGCACCGTGGCAGGCACCCACGAGGTGCACTTCTTCGGTGACAACGAGGAGCTTGAATTGACCCACAGGGCCCAAAGCCGCCGAATCTTTGCGGCGGGTGCCGTGGCAGCGGCAAAACGCCTGATAACCAAGGATGCGGGCTTGTACGATTTCGACAGCCTGATGTTTTAGAAAGGGAGGAGCGAAGTGGACGCTCAGGAGATTATCAACTTCATTGCCACCTCGGAGAAGAAGACTCCGGTCAAGCTCTACGTAAAGGAAAACCAGGCCGTGGACTGGGGCGATGCTCAGGTCTTTGGCGCGGGGGACAAGATTGTCTTTGGCGACTGGAAGGTGCTCGGCCCTGTGGTGGAGGCCAACGCGGATAAGATTGCGGACCTGGTGATTGAGAACGACTGCCGCAATTCTGCCGTGCCTCTGCTTGACATGAAGGGCATCAACGCCCGGATTGAGCCTGGCGCGATTATCCGCGATCGGGTGGAGATCGGGGATAACGCCGTCATCATGATGGGCGCGGTTATAAACATCGGCGCGGTGATTGGCGAAGGGACCATGATTGACATGGGCTGCGTTCTTGGAGGACGTGCCATTGTGGGCGCCCATTGCCACATTGGAGCTGGTACCGTCCTTGCCGGTGTGGTGGAGCCTGCCAGCGCGACTCCTGTGGTGATTGAGGACAACGTGATGATTGGCGCGAATGCCGTGGTGCTTGAGGGTGTTCGCGTGGGTGCGGGGGCCGTGGTTGCCGCCGGTGCCGTGGTGGTCAGGGATGTTGAGCCCGGCGCGGTGGTTGCCGGCGTTCCTGCCAAGGTGATCAAGATGAAGGACACCCAAACCGAGAGCAAGACCGCCCTGGTGGACGCGCTGCGCAGCCTGTAAGAGACGGCCCTTGTGTGTTAGGGGCGCTCTGATATGGGGGGCGTTCTGATACGGGGTGCTTGAGCGCGGAATGCTCGAGCAGGGGACGCTTCGGGGTAGGACGCTTCGACATATAAAACGAGCCTCGGGGCAGATGCCGTCCGAGGCTCGGCTGTTTCTGGCGGAGGATGTAGGATTTGAACCCACGAGACCTTTCAGCCTGCTTGTTTTCAAGACAAGTGCCTTCAACCACTCGGCCAATCCTCCGAAAGTGCGCAAGCAAGTGTATCACAAATTACCCGAATGCAACCCAATGGGCATTAAAGGTACAGCTGCCGTGATAGACTACCTAGTCAAAATCAGCCCGAGGGCCTCAAACCGCGGTAAGCCCGAGGACCCCGAGGACCCAAAAAAGCAAATGAGGTGGATATGCATCTGAGACAGGCTACATCGCAGGATTTAGATGCGGTGTACGGGATAATTCTGGACGGAAAGGCCGCCCTGGCTCAGCTGGGCATTGACCAGTGGCAGGGGGGAAGTCCTACCCGAGAGATGATTCAGGAGGATATTGCCTCAGAGTGGTGTTATGTAGCGGAACATGAAGGGACGTTGCTTGCCACTATGGCGTATGTGACCTCTGGCGAAGCGGACTATGACCGGGTCATTTCGGGGTCGTGGGTCCTGGATCTGGACAATGTGCCTGAAGATGGAAAGGCGGATTATGCCGTGGTGCATCGGGTGGCTGCATCTGCCCAGGCCAGAGGCACCGGCGCTGGAAGATTTCTACTCACTCAGGCGTGCCGCATGGCTCAAGAGCAGGGCCTAAAAAGCGTGCGGGTGGATACTCATGAGGGTAATGTGGTTATGAGGAATCTGCTCCCGAAATGCGGATATGCAGAGTGCTGCGAGATTGATATTACGGCGCCGCTCGAACCTACGAAAAAGCGGATAGGATTTGAGCGGGTGGTCTGCGATGGTCTGCTAGATGGGCAGTCACAAGAGAGCTTGCTAGATGGGCAATCCAAGGGTGAGTTGTCCGCCGGTCAACCCTGGGGTGGGGAGCCGGTGTGTGAGGACGGGCTGTCCACCTGTGAGGTTGAATCCTGGAATCTTACACGTGAAACAGACCTGAAGTATATGTCCCGAGCTTTAGAGCTTGCCAAACAAGCCGCTGACCAGGGGGAAGTTCCCATTGGAGCCGTGGTGGTGTGCCAGGGTCAGGTGGTGGCGGAGGGGTTTAACCTGCGTGAGACCCTGCAAGACCCCAGTGCTCATGCGGAGTTTCATGCCATGGTGGCCGCCGCAAAGGAGTTAGATCGATGGCGGCTGACGGGCTGTACCGTGTATGTGACCGTGGAGCCTTGCATCATGTGCGCGGGACTCATGCATCAAGCCCGGATTGATCGGTGTGTGTACGGAGCGCCGGATGCCAAGGCCGGGGCATTAGGCACCCTGT
>JAQXQN010000214.1 GCA_029101185.1 Eggerthellales bacterium
GTGGCAGGTATCACCCTACCCAATTCCTAACTCGGCATTTATGCCTGCAATCGCCTAAAGTACTGCGGCGCTGGCGGTGGGTGTTTTGGGCGCCGCGCCCGCGACGCGCGCATGACGGGGGGCCGCATGGCCCCCCTCCGCTTTCCCAGGGGGCCTCGCGGCCCCCCTCCTTTTTTCGGGCCGGGGTTGCGGGTGGGTTTCAGTCATAGTAACGGGGGCTCAGTGGCCCCCGTTTTCGTTTTGCAGTCTCGCGAGGCCGCTTTTAACGTTTCGACTAAACCGTTCGCGATTATTTCCTTTTGTATTCAGCGATTACTTCTCTGAATACGCGGCAATGTCCCCAGCACAATGGGGGCATCGGGTTGCGCCTTCCTTGATATCTTCAAGGCAATAGGGGCAGGTGGGCGCTGGTGTTTCGTCTTGTGCGGCTTCAGCTTCTTTCTTCTTGGCGTTCTGCAGCTTGTTCAAAGCCTTGACCAGGCAAAACACCACAAATGCCACAATCAGGAAATTGATGATGGCGCTGATGAAGGAGCTGAAGTCAATGCCGCCGTCCATGCCGGGAACTGGCACCACCAACCCTGCCACCTCTCCGCCTCCGGTGAACAGCTTGATGAAGGGATCGAGGATGTCGGTGGTCAGCGATGTGACGATGGCCGTGAAGGCTCCGCCGATGATGACGCCAACTGCCATATCCATGGCGTTTCCCCTGTTGATAAATTCCTTGAATTCTGAAAAGAACTTCTTCATAGTCCCCGTTCCTTTCCTGGGATTGCGGGTTTTGCTTGCGGAGTGATTGTATGCCATGCCGAAGCGTGCTTTGCCATGAAGCGCCCTTTGGTGCGTAGTGTGTGTCATTCTTTGACTTTGCAGGTCATGGTTTCCACAGTCAGTTTGAACACCTTCGTCCGCGAAATTGCGGCCGGGTTGTAGGTAAAGCCTTGGGGATGGTAATGGTCGCACAGCGCCTGGAGGGCCTGGGCCTTGGACGCTTCGTCATGAATAATGGAAAGGGGCCCGGAACCAATGACGCTGGCGAAGGACATGGTGCAATAACCTCGCTGGACATCTGAGTGCAAGGTGTGTCCGCAATCCATTTCAAAGCTGGCTTTGCCCGCAGATTGGATCAGCTGATACTTGGTTCCCTCCAGTGCCCCGTGAAACACCAGGTCCAATGCCTGGTCACGGGCCAACACTCCGAAGTTTAACGGGAGGATATAGGGAACGGGGTCCGCCGGGATTGCCAGACGACACACCTGGCACTGGGCAATGACCTCAAGGATACGGCTGATGTCGGTGATTTCTCGGTCTGATCTTCTCATGGCGGTTAGGGAATCAGGTGGAGGAATGATCCAACGGGGATGCCACTAAAGGCGCCGTCGATCCTGCCGTGCTCGGCGATCATGGATTTTACGGCGTCCATGGACATCTGTGTGGCCTCGGCCACGGGCAGTCCAAGAAGAATTTTGCCCATGAATACGGCGGAGAAGATGTCTCCGGTGCCGGGATAGCGCACAGGAATGGGCTCAAAGGGCAGGCGGAAGTAGGAGTCGGCGGTATGGTCGTAGCCGATGACGCACTGTTGGGGGGTTGGGTTGGTGAGCAGGGCGCTGGTGATGACCACGGTCTTTGCGCCTAGCTGCCGCATGCCGTCAATGAGTTGGCGGGCTTGCTGGGGGCCCATGCCCTCAGGACGGTAGGGGATGCCGGTGAGCGCGCATGCCTCGGTGTAGTTGGGCACGGTGTAGTGGGAGACCGCTACTAGCTGGCGCATAAGGTCAACGGTTTGGGGCAAGACACCGTTGTAGAGGGTGCCGTCGTCGCCCATGATGGGGTCGCAGAACACTGGCTTTCCCTGGTCGGAGAGGCGATTGCATACGCCGATCACCAGCTCTGTCTGGGACTGGGATACCATGAAGCCGGTGGAGACAGCTTGTACGTCAAAATCCAGGGACTCCCAGACCTTGAGCGTCTCTGCCATGTAATCAGTGGTCTCAAGAATATGGAACTTTCCGAAATCGAGGGTGTTAGATACCAGCGCGGTGGGAAGGCACATGGTCTCAAACCCCATATGGGCAAGGATGGGAACCATTGCCGCAAGGGCCACGTTTCCGTAGCTGGGTTGATCGTTAATGAGGAGGACCCGCTTGCTCATGCTGTTCCTTTCTGGGGAGAGTTGGGTTCTGAGAAGCCGCAGGACAGCGGACCGCGTATGGCATGAGCGGACGCTGATGTTTTAAGAATACCCGAGAACCAGAACGCCTCTATGTCATTATTATCCTACACGTCACTCCTGGCCCAATATTTTATGTACGAGCCACAGTTTCCATACGCTGCAGCCCTTTGTCACCTTTCAACATGACGAAGGGTGCAGTACGACGCATGCTGAATCATCTCAGCTTTCATATCCAGGCGTGTAAGCCTTCTCTATTCTCTTACCCATCGCAATCCGCAACGCAACGATAGGGAAATCTCACATCGAGCAATGATTATCAAATGCGGAATGTGGTCTAGATAGAACTGGCTGATTATCCTGAGAAGCAACCGCTCCTGAATCTAGCCAAATCGGTTTCGTGCCGCCTTCGGGCGGCACGCTTGTTTGTCGAAGCGTCCCCGCCGCGGCCCCGAGCCCCCTGCTCGTCTCCACAAATGGCCTGGGGTTATGGAGACGGGGGGTCGGATCGGGCGGAAGGGGGCCCTTTTCGGGCCGATTCCGGGGGAAATCCCCGATTCCCCCTTGACCCGGGGGCCGAAGGGGCGTAGTATACCGCTTCGCGCCAAACGACGGCGCGACCTCCCCGAGGGAGGGCACCTTGAGAACCGGATACCGAGTACAGCAGAGGT
>JAQXQN010000215.1 GCA_029101185.1 Eggerthellales bacterium
ACTTTCGATGTGATGAATGGGATTGCGATGGCGGCGCAGGGACAGGTCCTTGTCGATGATCTCAAGCCGGGTCTCCATCAACCGCATAGCGGCTTGGTATTTTTGGGATATCTCCCGCATCTTTGCGGCGGAGTACTCGAAAGCCTGCTGTACCTCCCGGGCATCAGATCGAGGAGTTTCGTTGGTGCTGGCAATCTTTCCTGGCCGAGCGGTGGCTTCGATAATGGCAGGCATCCGTTTGGTCAGGCCCGCTGGTCTTGAATGGTCCTGGGTCATGGTAGTTCCTTTCATGCCCGTGGATTTCGGGAGTTGCGTCGCGAGGTGCCGCGCGAGTTGCCTTGGGCGTTGCCGCGCGAGTTGCCTTGGGCGTTGCCGCGCGGGTTGCCTTGCGAGTCATTTCGCGAGGGGCGAGAGTCCACGCCCTTGGTGCTCTTGGCGCAAGCGCCACCTTTTCCTGGTCTAACCAAGCATTTTGGCCCGTAGCCAATCAGGTCCTCCCGATGAGCGACCCGCAGCGCCTCCACCACCAGGTCGTGGTTTTTGGGGTCCCGATACTGAATAAGGGCCCGCTGCATGGCCTTTTCCCGCGTTGACCTAGGCACATACACCGGTTTGAGGGTCCGCGGGTCAAGCCCTGTGTAATACATCACCGTAGAAGCCGTGGAAGGCGTGGGGTAAAAATCCGCCACCTGCTCAGGCATATACCCCATGTCCCTGACAAACTCCGCCAGCTCCACAGCCTCGGCAAGCCCAGACCCAGGATGGCTAGACATAAGATAGGGCACCAGATACTGCTTCTTGCCCAACTCCTGATTGACCTGACGGTACGCTTCGCCAAACCGCTCATACACCTGATGAGGGGGTTTGCCCATCACGCTGAGCACCGTATCCGAGACATGCTCGGGGGCAACCTTCAGCTGCCCGGATACGTGATGCTCGCACAGCTCCCGAAGAAACTGGCCGTCTGGGTCCGCCATGAGGTAGTCGAAGCGTACGCCGGAGCGGATGAACACCTTCTTCACCCCGGGCAAAGACCTGATGGCCCGTAGCACCTCAAGGTAGTCCGTATGATCCGCATCCAGTTTGGGGCAGGGCTTCGGGGTTAGGCAGCGTCGGTTGGCGCAGGCGCCGCGACGCAGTTGATCCTGACAGGCTGGCTTGCGAAAATTGGCCGTTGGGCCGCCCACATCGTGAATGTACCCCTTGAACTCTGGGTCCGCGATAAGGAGTTTTGCCTCTTCAACAAGGGATTCCTTGCTTCGGGAGGACACCTGTCTTCCCTGATGAAAGGTGAGGGCGCAAAAGGCGCACTCCCCGAAACACCCTCGTGACGAGGTGAGGGAAAACTTGACCTCCTTGATGGCGGGCACGCCCCCGAGGGCCTCATACATGGGGTGATAGGTCCTGGCATACGGCAGCCGATACACCGCATCCATCTCCGCAGTGGTCAGGGGCTCCGCGGGAGGGTTCTGCACCGCGAAGACCTGATGGGGGTACTCCTCCACCAAACACCGGGCGGTGACAGGGTCGGAATTCTTGTACTGCACCCCAAAGCTTTGGGCATACAGGGTCTTGTCCTGCTGCATCTGCTCGAAGGACGGCAGGACAATCGCGTCCTCAAGCCCCTCGAGGCTGCGAGCCTTATACACCGTGCCCCGCACGTAGGTGATCTGGTCAACCGGAATTCCTGCGGCAAGAGCGTCGGCAATCTCCACAATGCTGCGCTCCCCCATGCCATAGGACACCAGGTCCGCCCCAGAGTCTAGGAGGATTGAGCGCTTGAGCTTGTCGGACCAGTAATCATAATGGGCAAGACGGCGCAAGGACGCTTCGATACCTCCCACAATGATGGGGCAATCCTTGTACACCCGACGGACGAGATTAGCGTACACCACCGTTGCGTGGTTGGGGCGCATGCCCGTCTTTCCACCAGGAGAGTATGCATCGCTGCTGCGGGGCAGCTTGGTAGAGGTGTAATGGTTGACCATGGAGTCCATATTGCCCGATGACACCAGAAAACCCAGCCGCGGCCGGCCGAACACCTGCACGCTTGCAGGGTCCTTCCAATCCGGCTGGGCGATGATGCCCACCCGGTACCCATGGCGTTCGAGCACGCGGGTAATGATAGCCGTGCCGAAGGAGGGATGATCCACGTAGGCATCCCCGCTGACGTAGACGAAATCCACCTGGTCCCAGCCTCGCTGATGCATGCCCTGGGCAGACACTGGCAGAAAGTCCGCCGACCTCACCTGCGGGACGGCTGTCCGAGGAGCGGCCGCTCGGAAGGCGCCTCCCTTTCTCGGCGCGGATGGACCAGCGTTGCGCGGCGCAGACGGACCAGCGTTGCGCGACATAGACGGGCTACCCTGGCGTGTACCAGGGTTTTTGCCTTGCGACGAACGCACGCGTGATGAACGCGAATCCGGGGTGGCCATTACGCGCACCCCACGCTACTCAGACGCGGTATCGGCGTTACCCAACTCCGCCACCATGGAATCCGCCGTGGACAAATGACCTAGGCCACTATCGTAAAGCGCCTGGATATCGGCCAATCCAGCCTGGAACTCCTGCTCTGCTGCGGCCCGGTCCTCTTCGCTATCGTACGTCTCATTGACGAAACGCCCATACAGGGCCACGTAATCCTGAAGGGACTGGGCCAGCTCCTGGGCCCCCTTCAGGTACTCCCCGTGGACCTCCGCCAAGTCCTCCGGGACCTCAAGATCCCCGATCCTATTAAGGGTTGCGCAAGCGGTATTGGCTGCAACACGCATGGCTGCCAGGTCCCCCGAAGCAGCGGCGTCAGAAAAACCATCCAAATCCTCGGCGGCCTGAGCACAAATGCTGTTGACATTGGACATGTACGCCCTGTGCAGAGATGCGGCATCGGGCTGCTGCTCAGCCTTGGGCATGCAGCCGGTGAGTGCGACCATGGCACACAACGCAGCCGCTAGGACCATTGAGGCAGCGAGCTTTGCAAATTTCGTCTTATTCATGCGGGGCCTTCCTTCGAAATACGGGTTCACACTATAGCAAACCCCCATCCAGCCGCACTCGTTTTCCTTATGAATCCAAATTCGGTCACGATGGCGTTACCGTGGTTGTTAGGGTTTTTGCACTGGGATCATCTATGGGGTTTGGTGCCGGCTTCGGCGCCGGGCTAAGACGATGTCACCAGCGCTGGAGTATTCGCCTAGCTGAGCTTGAGCTACCCGCGCAGATGTTCCACAAGAGTGAACAGATTCCGTGCGTCGTCGTTGTTGCGGCAGAGGATGAAAATGGTGTCGTCTCCAGCAATCGTGCCGGCAATTTCAGGCAGCTCTGCGGTGTCGAACACACCTGCCACACCGCTTGCCAGTCCAGGAGGAGTGTGCAGAACCACGAACTGCCCCACCAGCTCTCCATGGTCAACCATTTCCCCCACCATCTTCTGCAGACGCTGGTCCTCAGGCAGCAGGTAATAGCCGTCCTTGCTCTTGACCAGCCCTAAATCAGAAATATCTCGAGACACCGTGGCCTGCGTGCACTCATAGCCTTCAGCGATCAGTTGCTCCACAAGGTCGCGCTGGGTCTTAACGGATCCGCGCCTGATAATGCTTTTGATGACGTCATGCCTAACGTCCCGTTTTGTCATAATTCCTCCTGCGAACTGGATACTATGCAACGTGAAAGCATTAAAGAAACGCGTCACACTATACAGTATCTTCCAGAGGAGTCATGCTTTTATGCATTCTATTGCATGGTTTATGCAGATAAGCGGTGCTGGACGCTTTGAACACTTGGGGGTCGTTTGGCGGGGTCCGTGGACGTTTTTCACGATTGGGAGTCATTTGGTGGGCCTCGTGGACGTTTTGAACGATTGGGCGACGTTTTCTGTCTCCCAATCGTCTGAAACGTCCATTTTGATCTCCCAAACGTCGAAAACGTCCATCTAGGGCCCGAATTTGTAGCCCCAGACGATATGCCCCGCGACGCCGCGTAGCGCCTGACGACGGGAGCCCCCTGCTGTTCCGTCGCGGGCAAGGATGGTACGCTGGCAGTCGTAGCACAAGCCGCGGATCCTTTCCGCAAACAGCGAAAGGGGGCACCCATGCCAGAATACACCCTCCAGTCCGACTACGCGTCCGTGATCGCGATCGACCAGCACGCCAGGTCGGTGACCGCCTGCGCCCTCGACCTCGCCAGCGGCGAGACGAGGACCGGGAGGCTCTCCGGCTGCCCGTCGGCCGGGGACATCCTCGAGTGGTCCTCGTGGACCGGCGAGCCCAGGCGCTTCGTGTACGAGTCCGGGCCGTGCGGGTTCCAGCTCGCGCGGGACCTCGCGGCCCTGGGGCAGCGCTGCGACGTGATAGCGGTCACGTCCATCCCCCGGTCCGCCGCGGACAGGCGGTTCAAGGACGACCGCGGCGACGCCGAGTCCCTCCTGTGCGCCGTCACGGCCCAGAACAGCAAGTGCAGGGCCGTCCACGTCCCCTCGGAGGAGGCCGAGGCGGCCCGCGACCTGGCCCGCGCGTACTACGACCTCGTGTCCGCGACGACCAGGCTGAAGATGCAGTTCTCGGCCATCCTCCTCAGGCACGGCCACGTCTGGAACGAGCGCACGGCCTCGGGGAGGCTCAGGTCCACCTGGACGGACGACTACGTCTCCTGGGCGTCGTCGATCTCCCTCGGGAACCCCGCCGCCGACGGGGCCCTGCGGGAGTACAGGGAGGGGGTCCTCGACGGCATCGAGCGGTGCCGCCGGGCGAAGGCGGGGCTCGTCGAGCTGTCCGAGACCCCGAGGTTCAAGCCCTACGTCGACGCCCTCTCGAGGCTCAAGGGGGTCGACCGCGTCACCGCGCTCACCTTCACGGCCACGGTGGACGACTTCTCGCGCTTCCGCAGCGGCCGCAGGGTCTCCTCCTACTTCGGGCTCACCCCGGGCCGCCACAGCAGCGGCGAGAGGGGCTGCCGCAACGGGGCGATGAGCAAGGCCGGCGACGCCACGGTGCGCAAGGCCGTCGTGGAGGGGCTCTCCAGCATCTCCAGCTGCAACGGGCGGCAGAAGGCGCTGCCCAAGGGGTGCCGCGTCTCCGCCGCCGTGGAGGCCGAGGCCATCAGGTGCAACCAGCGCAACGCCAGGCGCTACAGGGACCTGGTGGGGGCGGGGAAGAAGGCGAACGTCGCCAAGATCGCCGTCGCCAAGGAGCTGGTGCGCGAGATGTGGGTCCTCGGGCTCATGGTCCAGAGGGAGCTCGAGGCCGGCGCCCTCTAGGGCCCCCGCATAACCACCCCGGTCCCCGCCCCGGTCCGGAGGCGTCGGGGAGCTCGCGGCGACGATTTGCACACCGCCCGCCGGCGGCGCGTGCGTTCCCAGAGTGGCCCCTGCCAGCGAACAGCCCCCATGCCGAATCGAACGAAGTGCGGGCCGGCCCGTCCGGTGTCCGCGGATCTGAAACTGCCGCAACGCAGGCGTCTTCAGCGGAGACACTCCGATTGGGTCGGGGACCGTAAAGGTGCAGGCCGCCCCCGGTCCGACGGGACGGGGGGCGGCCGCCTATTGCCTATTGACGTGTCGCGGGGCATATGAATCGTCCGAAACGTCCGTTTTTATCTCCCAATCGTTCGAAACGTCCATCCGGGGGCCGAATTTGGACTCCCAATCGTCGATTTCGTCCACGGCCGCCCCGTTTGTACTCCCAATCGTCGAAAACGTCCACGGTCTGGGCAGGCGCCCGCGGGTCCGGGCAGGCTCCCACGGGACCGAGCCGCTCCCGTCACCGCGAGCGCGGTTTTTGGCCACCCCCCCCGCGGCAGTACATTTCGTCATATGCAAAAACCCAGGTCAAAAACCAGGCACATGTCTGGTTTTTTTACTTGGGGATTATTCAACCAATCAGCAGCGAATACCTTAGCGCCCGCAGTTTCACACAAGTGCTTATGGTAATGCCGGGAGCCTGTCGGCGATGGTCACGTAATCGCACAGCTGTACGGACACGCGCGACCTTACTAATGCCCACATCCGCACCCATGCTCGTGGTCATGGTCATGGTCCCCGCAGCAACTCTGGGATTGGGCGACCCCTTCGCAAAGGCTAAACGCCTCAGGGTCAACCACCGCCACCGCATTGGGATGGAACTGCAGAATGGACGCAGGGCATGCAGGGGTGATGGGACCGAAGAATGCATCCCGAACCACCTGGGCTTTCTCTGCGCCTGACACAGCCAGGACCACCTTCTTGGCCTGCATCAAGGTACCGATTCCGGCTGTGTATGCAGCCTCGGGAACAAACTCCTCGCCGTCAAAAGCGGAGGCATACTCCTTGCGGGTTGCGGGATCCAACACGCACCGGCAGCACTCCTTAGAAAACTCCCCGGCGGGCTCGTTCATAGCAAGGCGACCGCTTGCACCAACGGTCATCAACACCACGTCAAAGTTGCCATTAAGCATGATGGACGTTTCCATGGCATCGCAAACCAGGCTCTCGTCCATGTTTGACCCGTTAAACAGGTACGTATTGTCCGGACGCAGGTTGGTCTCCCTGAAAAACGAGTCTGCCAAAAACGCCGCCTTGGCATCGGGCGAATCAGGTCCAAGCCCCTCAAACTCATCCAACCCAAAGGCTGCAACACGGGAAAAATCCAGGTCGCCGCCTGCGCACATCTCAGTCAGGCTTGCGTAAACGCCATAGAGATCCTCTTCGGATCCGCATCCCATGCATGCGCCGGGAGCGGAGGCAATCACGTCGTAGACAATGTCGGCAGCAGCCTCGCACATATCCCGATAATCGTCTGCAACAATAATCTCCATCTTAGTCCTTCCTCTGAGTACTATCCTGCTGCTGCTGCCGCAGGCCACCGGCCCCGCGGTCCAGGCTACCAGCGGCGACACAGCTCGCCCCACGGGTTCTGCAACCAACGTCGGCACGGTTCAACCCGCGACTCAGGCAACCCACGGTCCAGGCAACCGGCCGCTTTGATTCGTTGAGCACACACCATAGAGCAAAAAATACCATATAC
>JAQXQN010000216.1 GCA_029101185.1 Eggerthellales bacterium
CCTGCACCCCGGCGGTAACCGCCATCATCCAGATTTTCATGGTGCTTGGCGCAGGGCTCTGTTTCCTGAACACCTCCAGGTCCTGGCAACAATCCGTCCCTGATCAAACCCCCTTGCCAGAACCTTCGCTGAACCTGTCCACGAAAGACCCCGTCCGCAGGCCCCTGACATACTTGGCAGTCATTCTGGTTGCCTACGGTATGGTCTTTGGCTTTCTGCACGTGATTCCCCTGGGGCTCCCCTCCTTTCAGCTGCCTCGGGTGCTGCCCAACCTGATTGGCGCGGCGGTGGCCGTTGCGCTGTTCGCCTTCATGATGTTTGACCACAAACCCACCCCCGCCTTAGTGTGGAACCGCATCATGCGGGTATCCTTTCCCTTCGTGACCCTTGCAGCGCTGCTGGTACCCTACACCAGCGCGGACGAGTACGTTTCGTCATTGGCGTTTGTGGAAAGCGCCCAGTTCTTCTTTCTGGCACTGCTAATCTGCGGGTGCTTCGGCGTGTGCCGAGACACCGGCGTAGACGACAAGAGGCTGACCGCATACGCCCTGCTCACCTACAACATTGGCTTCGTACTGGGTGACTTCATTGCCATGCTCGTCCACGACCTGGTGCCCATGGAGCCCTGGTACTTCGGGCTGATGGGCATTGGAATCTTCCTGCTTCTTACCAGCGTCACCCTCAACTCCAACGCAGAGCGCCACGCCAAAACCGCCTGGGGAATCATCCCTAAGGAGACGCCTCAGGCCATGCGCAAGAAACGGCTCACCCAGCGCTGCGACGAACTAGCCGACGCGGGCGGCCTGACCACCCGCGAGCGCGAGACCCTGCATCTGCTTGGCCAGGGGATGCGGCCCAAAGAGATCAGCCAGGTCCAGGGCGTGTCCATCACCACGGTGCGCACTCATGTCCAAGGGGTCTACGTAAAACTGAACGTCCACTCCGCCGATGACCTTAAGGCAATACTAGACGAAGCGGACTGACCGCGCGCGGATCACGATTCAATTGATGCGTGTCAACTGCGGTTCATTTGACGTACGCGGACCGCGGATTGATGGCGATCCGAGTGTGAGCCATATGCGATTGATTAACGTTTTTGGTCATGGGCCGTTCTCCGACAGAATTGGAGGCTCGCCTAACCCTCGCCAGATTGGCCTCCTTTGACCAGGAGTGGCCAATGATTGCGTCTTTGGGACCAAGTCGGGGCCGACTGGCCAAAAATCCCGCCAGCGGTGACGGATTTGGAAGGGCGCTGGCCCAAAAGGGCCCCGGAAGTGACGAGGCGTGGACAAAAAGTGCCCCAGCGGTGACGATTGCGAAGTGAATAATAGCCTCAACTGAGAATAATCCATTCGTGACCTGGGCTTTTGCCAGGCCTCTGGCGAAGCGCCCTTTGCCGCCGTCACCGCTGAAGCCCTTTTTGGCCAGCGGGGTCCCAGGATCGTCACCGCGGAGGGCCTTTTTGGCCGGCCCCGCGGGGCAGGACATTTCGCCAAAAACAAAACCCCAGGTCAAAAACCAGGTATATGTCTGGTTTTATCACTGGGGGATTATTCACCCGCCACCCAGCAATACTTGAACGCCCGAAAGCGAGTTTGCCCACCTCCCTGGCGTCCCCAACTCCTCAAAACCCCGCCATAAGCCACAGGATATAAGGAGCGTCGCTGCCCATGGCGGTGGCCTGCCTCGGGCCGATCTCCAGACTCCCAACAAGCACCGCTATGGATGATGCGGGGCGTATCGCCTATACGGCAAAGGTGTCCAGGAACGCCTTGAGCAGCTGGCCGGCGGCGCGATAGAACGGCTGAGTTGCCTGATCGGCCACCGCCTGGGCAAACCGAGGCATCCAAGTCATGACGTGATCGGTCATGAACTGGCCAAATGCCCCCTCAATGGACCCTCCGGGCAGCTTCTCCTCAGCGGGAGCAGACGCCACAGGCAAGCCAATGCCCGCCTGGATGCTGGCCAGGTATTCCAGCAACTCAAGCTCGGTTGCCACGTGGTCCAGGGGCTCATTAGTGCCCTCAGGCCTACCCAACCCGCACGCCTTACAGAACCGCTCCACGTCCATAGAGTGAGGATTCACAAACAACAGGGCGTTGACGCCGTCGTCCGCGGCTCGCCACACGCCCTCGTAGGGTGAGATCGCCGGCTTCGGAGCGCCCACGAACAGCCGGGTTGCCTCTTTGCGCAAAGCATGAAGCAGCTCCTGATCACTGACCTCATCCATCGTATCCAACCCCTGGCCAAAATCCTCAGGAAGGTCCAGCGCCATGAGTTGGCCAACCTCCAACGCTGCGGCAAGCCACTCACCTGAAGCCACAATCTGGGGCAACTGAGGTCCCGGATACCTAAAGCTTAGAGCCAGCAACTCACAGGCGGTGGCGCGCAAGCCCCAGTCGGGCTGGAACCTTTCTTCAAGCTGGGCGCTTTCTTCAATCTGGGCGCCCCCATCAAAAGGGTGCTCGATGGTAATCTCCGTCATGATTCCCTCCAATTCCGCTGGCAGATGCCCCATGCCGTATAATTTCGACAGTCAACCATTTGGTGCTTCATGCGAGCGCCCGTCATGCACAGGCGCCCATGTGTACCTCAGTATATACCAAGGAGTCCCATGCGCCCCAAGCCAACCTCGCCGACCCCGACCCCAGCAGCAACCGCGTCAGAAGCTGCACTCCAATCCGCAACCCCCTCCTCTCCTCTTGAGACCTGGGCGGCAGAATACCGCGCCATCTACGCCGATTACCTCGCCGCCCTTACCGCTCGAGGCATCACCCTTGGCGCGCCCCACAGCCAGGACCAGGAGAAATCCCAAGTCATGACCAGGCTCGCCCAAAAGGGCGCGTGGATTCGCAACGGTGGCGCATCGGTGGTCTCTGGAGCTATCTCCCCCGCCTGCGAGGCCTGCACCGGCGCCCCCGGCTCCGAGACCCTGACCATTACTTTGCGGTGCAACCGCAACTGCTATTTCTGCTTCAACCCCAACCAGGCAGACTACCAGGACCATCTTGAGCACCACCGCAACTGGCGCGCCGAGTTCGACCTCTTTCAGGCCCAAGGCCGCCCCATGACCCACATTGCGCTCACGGGAGGCGAGCCCCTGCTTATCCCCGAGGAATCCCTGGAGTTCTTCCGCCAGGCGCGGCTGCGCTGGCCCAACTGCCACCTGCGACTTTACACCTCCGGAGACCTGCTCACTCCTAATCTGCTTGACCAGCTGGTAGATGCCGGTCTTGATGAGATTCGCTTTAGCGTCAAGATGGATGATAGCGAAGCGTACCTTGCCCAACAGCTTGACCGCATCCGCATGGCCTGCACCCGAGACCTGGACGTAATGGTAGAGATGCCCGCCATCCCCGGAACCGAAGCGGCCATGCGCCAGCTCCTCATAGATTTGGACCAGGTGGGCGCCGTGGGAATCAACCTGCTGGAGTTCTGCTACCCCCTGACCGACTGGACCCCCTTCGCCCAGCGAGGCTTCGCCGTGGCCAATCCACCCTTCCCCATCCTCTATGATTACGCCTACTCTGGCGGCCTGCCGGTGGAAGGCTCCGAGGTGCTATGTCTCAAACTGGTGGAATACGCCCTTGACCAGAGGCTAGGAATCAACGTTCACTACTGCAGCCTGGAGAACAAGCATCGGGACCAGATCATCACCCTCAACCGGCCAGCCATCGCGCGCGCCAAATCTGCCGCCTCTGGCACCGCCGCCAGC
>JAQXQN010000217.1 GCA_029101185.1 Eggerthellales bacterium
CAATGAGGGCCACCGCCCCACGCCTGTCCGTCAGATAGGGCCCTATGCCGAAGCGTACGCTGCCGCGGGCTGCATCTCGGGCCGGGCTGCGGGCTGCATCTCGGGCCGGGCCGCTCATGAGACCAGGTAGCCTTCGCCGCGACGAGTCTTGATGTAGTCTCGAGGTGCGCCAATAAGCTCAAGGGTACGGCGCAGTCGGTTCACGTTTACGGTGAGGGTGTTGTCATCCACGAAGGCATCCGACTCCCACAGCTCGCACATGATCTCCTGGCGGGTGACCACGCAACCAGGATTGTGCATAAGCAGAGCCAAGATGCGCGCCTCGTTGCGGGTCAGGTCTGCGGTTGCGCTCGTGGAAGCGGCGTCGGGTACGGACGCGGGTGCGGCAGCAGACGCGAGTGCGCCCGCTCCAGCGGAGGAAACGGCCTCCAAGCCGCCGGCAGGCAAGGACGCTTCGCCATCCAAAAGATGGGGTGGCTCAAAACGAACCGTGCCCGAAGCCACGTCAAGTTCCAGGCCGGCGTGGTAGAGTAGGGTTTTTGCGGCGGTGTCGTTGCGGCGTAGGGCTGCACGAATGTGGGCAAGCAGCGCCTGGGGGCGATAAGGCTTGGTCAGATAACCGTCGGCGCCGGACTCCATGGCGGAGACCTCGTCAAACTCGGAATCCAAACAGGTGAGCATCAGGATAGGGACGTCGCTGAAGCGGCGGATCTCCCGGGCGATCATGCGCCCGTCGGTGCCGGGCACCATCACGTCAAGGAGCACGCAATCGGGGGCCTCCATGATCACCTGGGCCGCAACGTTGAAGAATCCCTGGCACGCGACGCATTGCATGCCCTCGGAGGAAAGCAGCCTGGTCAGTTCCTGAAGAAGACGCTGGTCGTCCTCAACCACGAAAATGCTTGGCATCCCCACTCCTATCGTTCTTGCGTCGGCTACGGAAAAGCCCGCCTTTGTGCCATACGTTATACCCCACAACGGACCAGGCGTGCCCGTCGGCTGCGTTACAACATGACAACGGGTCTTACGAAAATGTAAGGTGGACCAGAGCAGCAACGCCCCTACGCCGCCTTGCGACGCCCCCGCCCAAGGAGTACCATGGCCTAGGGCGAAACGCCCCTCGGGCAAGACCGCGCCATAGGCGTGACCGCCCGGCACACGAGCAACCTGTAAGGGGATGTCTTTTTGGTCCTTGTTCTGTAGTGGAACAGCCCCCGCCACTGAACTGCACCCCAGTTCTTAGACGGGCTTCATGGTTCACATTTCAACGGCCCCAAGGCCTTGGTTTTTGCGGCCTTGCGAGACCAACCACACTACACAACCACTCTCACACAGAAATGAGACCAATCATGACTGAACAAATCAGCACCCCTGCACGCTTCGACACCTCCGAATCCCTGACGGGCGCCGAGCTCCTGCCAAGCGCCGAAAACCGCCAGGTCAGCACCATGCACAGCCCCGACTACCCCAAAAGCGCCACCTTTAGCACCCAGGTGATCAGGGACAAAATCATGGGGCCCAATCCACTGCTGCTATGCGAGGAGCTCCTTGAAAGCCTGCGGGATGACCACGGCGTCCTGCCCAACTGCCTGCAGCCAAACCGCATCATCTGCGATCTGGGCAGCGGCTGCGGAATCACATCGACCCTAATGGCGCGGGAATACGGCCTGCGGGTCTTCGCCTGCGACCTCTGGAGCGACCCTTCCGACAACATGCGGTTCTTCGAAAGCCAGGGGTTGTCCAACGCCCACATCTGCCCCCTCAAGGCCGACGCCTCCGAGGGGCTGCCCTTTGCCAGCGAGTTTTTTGATGCCGTGGTCAGCATCGATTCCTACAACTATTTTGGCCGTGACGAAGCGTACCTTGCCGCACACCTGCTGCCTTACGTGAAGACTGGCGGGCTGATCTGTCTGGCTCTTCCCGGCATGGTCAAGGACTGTCACGACAACCTGCCCGAGCAGCTGCTGCTCAGCTGGACCCCGGAGCAACTAGAGTTCATGCACGATAAAAATTGGTGGGTCAGCCTAATCTCTAAAACCAGCGGCATCGAAATTGTGGGGGCATACGACCTCACCTGCCATAAGTTGGCGTGGGCCCAATGGCTGACCTGCGATAACGAATACGCCAGGTCCGATAGGGCCGCCATTGAGGCAGGCGCAGACGGCATCCTGAGCACCTTTGCGCTGGTGATTCGCAAGTTGTAGGAACCATAGAGCGTATCCAGCTACGAGATGCAGTTGGATACAGGATGCCTAGCCACAGCGAGCGTCAAGCGTTCGTAGCGTGGACGAAAACGACGATTGGGAGACATTGTTCGCCGCCGTGGACGAAAACGACGATTGGGAGACAGTTTCTGTCTCCCAATCGTTCGAAACGTCCATTTTCGTCTCCCAATCGTTCAAAACGTCCAATCGGAACCCGTTTTTGCGCTCCCAATCGTTCATTTCGTCCACGGGACCTGCTTTTTGTCACCCAATCGTGCAAAACGTCCACACGCGACCGCTTCGCCCCGCGTCTGGCCGCAGGATCCCCCGCCACGGGGCCGTGCGATTGGCCGCGGGATCCCCCACCGCGGGGCCGTGCGACTGGCTGCAAGGTGCCTCCCGCCGCAGGATCCCTCGCCGCGGGGCCGCACTCCCGACAACGGGGCGCCTCTTGCCGCCACCGCCTTCAAGCAATACGCCCTTACGACACGTCCATCTTCATCCTGCGCGACAGATACACCTTCTGAACCACATACCCCAACAGGTAGACCAAGCCGGCAATGACAAACAGAGTCCCCACCACGGGAATGCACTTGCAGGCTCCCGCAATAGCCCCCGTCAGCATCACTGCCTTCCACCTGCCCATAGCCGGGAACAGCACCCGTGACAGGGACGCAGCGGCAAAGCCCAATCCCACTGCGGTCATAGCAATCATGATTCCAACGAACCCCACTGCCAGCTGCATAGTGGCCGCCAGCACAACCAGCAAGATTGTCAGCATCGGAGCCATCAGCGTCACCAGGCCGCCGCTCACCAGCTGGGCAGCAGGCCTACCCCTGACCATATCGGCAGCATCGGCAACAAACCGAGGCGCCAGCCACTGCGCCAGCAGTGCCACCAAGACACAACCCGCAATGCCCAGCAAAATTCGCCACAAACCTCCCGCAAGCGCCACTAGCGAGAACACGGATTGAGAGCCCGA
>JAQXQN010000218.1 GCA_029101185.1 Eggerthellales bacterium
CCCACGGCCTGTTCGCCCAAGCCGCATCGCCCGACACGTCAGCCCAATCCTCCCCATACCTTGATGGGGACGCTTTGGCCAACAACTCAATCAACCCCTCCTATGTAAGCCCCTACAACCCCCAATACATGAACTACCAGGACGGGCGCTTCACCTACTCCGACACAGAGGGCCCAAACCAATACGCCTCCTTCACGGGAATAGACGTTTCCGAGCACCAGGGGTCCATCGATTGGCAGGCGGTTGCCCAAGACGGAATTGACTTCGCCTACATCCGTATCGGATACCGAGGCTACACCGAAGGGGGTATTCAGAAGGACGCCTACTTTGAGGAGAACTACCAAGGCGCCCGGGACGCCGGGCTGCAGGTGGGCGTGTATTTCTTCTCACAGGCCCTCACCGAAGACGAGGCCCGGGAGGAGGCCCAATTTGTCCTGGACACCCTTGATGGTAGGTCGGTTGACCTCTGCGTGGCCTTTGACGAAGAGCCCGCAGGTGGCGAAGGAGGCCGGGCCGCGGGACTCTCCTCGCAGCAGTTCCAAGCCAACGCCCAGGCGTTTTGCCAGGTGATTTCGGATTCCGGGCTCTCACCGATGGTCTACGGCAACGTAGGCGATCTCTCTGGGGTGGATTGGCAAAACCTGGGGCTTCCCATGTGGCTTGCTCAGTACAACGAGCCTTTCCCCTACAGCTGGTTTGATGTGACCATGTGGCAATACACCAGCTCGGGATCGGTTGCAGGCATTGGCACCAGAGTGGATATGAACCTGCTATTCCTGGCCGTTGACCCCGAGGATGCAACGGCGGAGTAATGCTGGCCTACGGGGCAGATCAGCACGCCGCGGATCATGAGGTTGGGCTTCACGCCCGCAAAGGTGAATACGCTGGCCACCGTCAGCTTCAATACGGCTCCAGCGGCCAACAGCGCAAGGCGGACACAGGTCAAGGCCCATGCCTTACACCTGCTCGGTACCAGCCCGCTCCAGCGCAGATAGCTCCTGGGAGATCGCAGAGAGCACCCCCATCTCCGCCATGCTAGTCAGATCCGCCAGAAGGGTCGGCTGCGAATCGGCCGAGACCGCGTATGCAACGGAACCGCCAGACTTGGTAGGCTCCGCTGACGAGCACGAGTTGGCAAACACTACGCCGCACAGCACCAGCACCACCGAAAGCACCACCCCAAGCACCACGAAGAAAGCCTTCCTGCGGCGCTGGAAGTCCTTTGGCTGGGTATAGGAGGTGTTCGTCCACCGATGCCGGCCGCCGTTTTCTTCCACATAGCCCAGGTTGTTCTTGTGCCTACCGATTCTGCGCGACACTCGGGGGGAAGCGGTTCTGTCGAAGCGTGCTCTCTCGGAAGCGAAGGCCGTAGCCCTTGAAGCTGACACGCGCTGGGATCTCGACGCAGACGCCGCGGTAGACCTAGAACCAGCGGATTGCGCGCCGGCAGAAGCAGGACCGCAAGCCCCTCGGGCACTGCGGGCCACCTTATCCGCAGGAGATCCCGGGGCCGGAGTCTTCGGACGTCCGGATACAGCGGCGTTACCGCGATAGTCCATGACTATACGCTGGGGAGATTGACTTGAAGCACGGGAAGCGTACGGGGCACCCGAGCCAGAAGCAGAAGGGGCAGATGAAGAGGAAACAGGGGCGGACCCTCGATTTTGAGAGTCTGAACCACAATATATATGCTCCTGATAACCCATAGACCGCAGTATATGCCCCAAGGCCCGGAGAATGCAATATCGCACCACGTCAGAACCCATTTTTTATTCCTGCATCCAGGACGCTTCGCCATGGCCTTATACTATCGGGCAACGCGCCGTGCCGCTGCGCCTGATGCGGCAGAATTTCGAGGAATTATGCACTACGAAATCATCGGGGATCCCTTCCCAGCGGTTATCTGCCAACTGGCGTCTGGAGAGGCCATGCGCACCGAGCGCGGCTCCATGATATGGATGAGTCCCAACATGAACATGGAGACCAAAGGCGGCGGCCTGGGCAAGATGGTGGGCCGTATGTTCTCTGGGGAGGCGCTGTTCCAAAACATCTACACCGCCAACGGCAACGGCATGATCGCCTTCGGGTCAAGCTTCCCGGGCAAGATCATCCCTCTGCAGATCACCCCTGGTAACGATTTCGTCGTCCAGAAGGCGGGCTTCCTGGCCGGCGAGATGGGCGTGGATCTTTCCATCCACTTCAACCAGCGCATCGGCGGTGCCTTCTTTGGCGGCGAGGGCTTTATCATGCAACGCCTCAGCGGTCAGGGCACGGCCTTCGTCGAGTGTGACGGTGCCCTGGTTGAATACGACCTCGCCCCTGGACAGCAGATCGTGGTGGACACGGGCAACGTGCTCGGGTACAGCGCCTCGGTGGGAATGACCATCAACCGAGTCAAAGGGGGCATGAACATGGTCTTCGGCGGCGAGGGCCTGTTCAACACCGTGCTTACCGGACCAGGAAAGGTATGGCTGCAAACCATGCCCTTCTCCAGCTTTGTCAACACCATCGCCGGCGCACTACCCACCTCCAACTCATAAGGGCCGCCATGAACCTGTGCACCTCGCACCCAACGCTCGCCCACGCGTCCCGCCGGCTTTCCGCCCTCTGCCTGGCATCCCTGATTGCCCTTGCCGCTATCACGGCCCTTGGCTGCTCTGCTTCGGGGGCCTCAGGGTCCAAAGGCCACCAGATTCTCGC
>JAQXQN010000219.1 GCA_029101185.1 Eggerthellales bacterium
ATCTGCATGGACGGCCCCGTGTATCACTACGAGGGCTACGGCCCCCAGGCCTACAACAACGGTGCCCACACCACCATGGCAGGCCTGACCCTGTGTGCCCTCACCGGCAACCTAGGCAAGCCCGGGGCATCCTATGGCGCCTTCTGGGGTATCCACATCGGTGCAAACGCCGCCTACACTGCTCCCACGGGCGCTAGCACTGGCTTTACCATTCCCACGGTTGACCTGGCATCCGTCCAGGCCACCGGCAAGTTCGCAGGCGTGGACTGCCCCATCAAGATGATGTGGGTCTACTCTGCCAATCCGCTTAACACCCACACGGACACCAACGCCTGGCTCAACACCATTCTTCCCGCCCTGGATTATATCGTGGTTGCGGACTCATGCATGACCGACACGGCACGCTTCGCCGACATGGTCCTGCCCGTTGCCCAGTGGTTCGAGCTGGAGGAAGTGGGCAACGCCGGTCAGTGCTACTCCCTGAACTACTCCGAAAAAGCCATCGACCCTCTCTACGAGAGCAAGCCCGACTGCGACATCATCACCGAGCTTGCCGCCAAACTTGGCCTCGGCGAATACTTCACCAAGTCCAACTCCGAGATTCTTGACGAAGTGTACTCTGGCGATATCAACCTCTACATGGGCACCGATATGGCCAGTCTCCGCGAGAAAAAGCAGGTCCGCTTCATGGAGGGAGACGCAGAGACTGATCCCCATATCGCCTACAAGAACGGGGTATTTGGCACCGGCACCGGACGCTTCGAGTTCTATCGTGAGTTCCCCTACCCCAGGGCCGCATCCAGCGCGGAAATCACTCCCGAGATGATGAACCGGGAGCGCATGCCCCACTGGTTCCCGCCTCTGGAGGCCTGGCCGGAAAACGAGCTGTACAAGACTTATCCTCTTGTGCTCATGAGCGAACGCCCTCGCTATCGTGTTCATTCCCAATGGTTCTCCACCCCGCTGCTGCGGGAGCTTGATCCTGAGCCCTTTGTGAAGATCAACCCTACGGACGCCGAGGCCCGCGGCATTAAGGACGGCGATTACGTGGAGTGCTACAACGACCGCGGCTTCGCTGTTGCCAAAGCCGTGTACTCCGACGCCATCCGCCCCGGAACTCTGATCTACCCTAAGGGCTGGCAGCGCTATCAGCATAAGGCAGGCGGCTGGTCAGAGCTGAGCTCTACCGCCTATGACCCCTATTGCGTGAACAACAACTTCATGGATGTGCTCTGCGAGATCCGCGTGTGGGAAGGAGGGAATGAGTAATGGCTCACCTCGGATACGTCATTGACATGAAAAACTGCATCGCCTGCCACGCCTGCGCGGTGGCATGCAAGGTTGAGAATAACGTCCCCGACAACATCTGGTGGAACCGCATCCTCACCAAGGGCGGAGCCTCCCAGGAGACCCCTGCCGGAACCTACCCCAACCTGACAATTGACAATTACGCCGTAGCCTGCCAGCACTGCGAGAACCCGGCCTGCGTGAAGGTGTGCCCCGTGGGCGCCACCTACAAGGACCCGGAGACCGGCGCGGTGCGCCAGGACTACGACAAGTGCATCGGCTGCCGCATGTGCATGGCCGCCTGCCCCTACACCGGCATTCGCTCCTTCAACTGGGAGGAGCCCAAGTACGCCATCGGCCAGGATATGGGCGACGCGAGTGTGCCCAAGCACCAGAAGCACACCGTGGAGAAGTGCACCATGTGCTGGCACAGGCTGGCCCAAGGCCTGCAGCCTGCCTGCATCGAAGTCTGCCCCGCCCGAGTGCGCTACTTTGGCGATTTCGATGACCCCAACAGCGAAGTGTCCAAACTAATCCGTGAGCGCGAGTACACCCAGCTTCTTCCTGAACAGGGTACTCGTCCCTCCGTCTACTACCTGGTCTAGCGGGAAGGAGATACCGAAATGTCCGAGAACAAGACAAAGTCCCCCGCCGCCAGGTGGGGAGGCCGGGGCGTGACCGTGGGGATCGGCGCCTGCGCCGCCCTGGCCCTGGTGGGCATCGTCCTGTGGGCAGTGCAGCTCTCAGGCGGCCTGGTGCAGACCGGCATGCGCAACCTCGACTCCTGGGGCCTCTACATCACCATGTTCATGTTCCTGGTGGGCCTCTCCGCCGGCGGCCTGATCATATCCTCCATCCCGAGGGCCTTCGGCATGCGGGGCTTCGGCGGGAT